>NZ_JAHFPF010000157.1 GCF_023259385.1 Brevundimonas sp.
GGCCATCGGCAGGCCCGAGGTCCTCGCCGTTTCTTCGCCTAGGCTCAGCATCTTCAGGCCGGGCGCGGCCAGGGCGGCCAGACCGGCGGACAGCGCGACGGCGGGGGTGACCCACAGCACGTCGATCCAGCTGCGGTTCTGCACCGAACCCAGCAGCCAGCTCATCACCTCGGCCGAGGCGATGGGCGACGGCGACAGGTTGAAGATCAGGGCGGTCAGGGCGCCGGCGAAGCTGGAGATCGCCACCCCGAACAGGATCAGGGCCTCCGGCGCCCGCACCCGGGCCGAGAACAGGACCAGCAGGCCGCCGGCGACGCCCGCGCCCGCCAGGGCCGAGACCTCGACCGCCCCAGGCACGCTCGCCGCGCCCAGCACGATGGCGCTCGCCGCGCCCAGCGCAGCCACGGCGGACACGCCCAGCACGCCGGGATCGGCCAGCGGATTGCGCAGCAGTCCCTGCATGACCGCTCCGGCCAGACCGAGGGCGGCGCCGACCATCAGGGCGGTCATGGCGCGGGGCGCCCGCACGGCCCACAGCACCTCGCTGGGACCCGAGGTCGGGTCGCGCAAGGCCTCGCCGAACTGGGCCAGGGTCAACGGGCTCTCGCCGAACAGCACGGCCAGGGCCAGCGCGGCGGCGATGGCCAGCGACAGAATGAGGATCAGGCGTCCGCTCACGATCCGCCCTCCGCCAGCATCGCGGCGGCGTCGGCGGCGAACCAGGCCGGACAGGTCAGGGCGGCGGCGGGCAGCCGCGCGGCCACCCTGCCCTGCGCCGCCTTGCGCACGACCGGATGTCGTCCCGGACCGCGCCAGTCGCCGCGCGCCTGGTCGAAGAAGCCGAGCACGAAGCGGACGGGCGGAAACAGGGCGACGCGCTCGACGCTGACCGGGTTGAAATAGGGCTTGTCGGCGGCGTTGCGGAAGCCGGCGGCGCTGAAGATGGCGTCCACCAGCGTCTCCTTGCCCGCCGTGAAGCCGCCCGGCGTCAGATACAGGGCCGTGGGCCGCGCGGCGGTCTTGGGCGCCGCCTGCAACAGCCGCGCGTCCATCCGCTCGATCAGGGCCTCGCCGCGGTCATGCGCGTCCAGCGCCTGCGCCACGCTGCGAATATTGGCGCGTATGCCATTGAAATCCGAGGCGTCGCTGATGATCGCCGTCGGCGTGCCGCGTGCTTCCAGCCGGGCCAGAAGCCGGGGCTCGCCGCCCCAGTAGCGAACGACCACATCCGGCCGGAAGGTCACCGCGGCCTCCAGCGTGGGCCGAACACGCGCCCTGCCCCGGGCCGCCTCGCGCAGCCAGGCGTCGGGATCGTCGGCGCGCGGCGACAAGGCCAGCTCCGCATCGGGTCTCAGGGCCAGCACATACTGGTCGGCGCACTGGTCCAGCGACAGAATCCGCGTCGGTCGGGCCTGCGCGGTCCCGGCCCCAAGGATCAGCAGCCCCCCGGCGGCGACGGCCGCCAGCCGCCTCAAGACTTGAGCAGGCCTGTGAACAGCCCCTCCAGCAGGGTCGTCACCAACTGGTCGCGGTCGACCCAGTCGAAATAGGGTTTGGAGATCATCAGCGAGACCGCGCCGTGCCCGCCCGCCCAGACGGCCTGGGCCGTGGTCTTGGCGTCGTAGCGCAGCCGCCCGGCGGCCTCCAGCTCATCGATCACGTCCTCGAAGGTGCGGAACAGCTCCACTCCCATCTCGCGCGCCGCCGACTGGGCGCCCTCCCGCAATTCGATCGGGCGGGTCATGTAGACCAGCCGGTAGGCGTTGGGGTTGGCGAAGCCGAACTCGACATAGGCGCGCATCATCTCGCGCATCCGCTGTTCGGGCGAACGGGTCTCGGCGATGATGACCTGGTTGGCCTCCATCAGGGCTTCGAAGGCTTGCCGGCAGATCTCCTGCAGGATTTCGCCCTTCTCGGAAAAATGCATGTAGAGGGCTGTCGAGGACAGCCCGACCTCGTCGGCGATCTTGCGGATCGTGGCGCCCTCGTAGCCGTGCTCGACGAAGATCCGTTCCGCCGCGGCCAGGATTTCGGCGCGCCGCTCGTGGCCCTCGCCCTTGGGCTTGCGCGCGGATCGGGAACTGACGGGGATAGCGGTCACACGCGGCTCCGAATACGTCTGTCCCTTGAATAGCGGTAATCGGGCGGCAGCGCCAAGCGGTTGCGAGGGGTGATGTTTCTACGTTAACCATTACGTGTGAGGGCGAATACAGACAGCGAAAACGGGAATTCGGACCTGGTTCGGTCCGCCGCGTTGCCGCCTGCGCTGAGCGCGGCGCGCCGAGGCCTGTCGCCGGGACAGTGGATCATGGTCCTCGTCCTGATCGCGGGCGCGGTCTGGCTGATCGGGCGCGATCCGGCCGGAGCCCTCTTGGCGCTGGAGGTGTCGGCGGGCGCCGCCTTCCTGTTCGTGGCGGTCTGGCGGTGCCTGCTGATCCTGGTTCGCCCTGCGCCCGCGGTGGAGACGCCGCCGCCGGACCTGTGGCCCCGTTACACCGTCCTGGCCGCCCTGCATGACGAGGCCGAGGTGGTGGATCAGTTGATCACCCGTCTGGCGGCCATCGACTATCCGCCAGACCGGCTGCAGGGCATGCTGGTGCTGGAGGCGCATGACGGCGCGACCCTGGCCGCCGCCCTGGCGGCGCCTCGCCCCGACTGGCTGGAGATCTTCATCGCGCCGCCGGGCCGGCCAGGCACCAAGCCACGCGCCCTGAACTGCGCCCTGCCCTACGCCGCCGGCGACCTGCTGACGGTCTACGACGCCGAGGACCAGCCCGATCCCGGCCAGCTCAAGGAGGCGGCGGCCCGGTTCCTGGCGGACGCCGGCGGGCGGCTGGCCTGCCTGCAGGCGCCGCTGCGCATTCGCCCCGCGCCGGGGTCGCGCTCGTCCTTTCTCGATCGGCAGTTCGCGGCGGAATACGCCAACCTGTTTGAGGTCGTCCTGCCCGGCCTGACCCGGCTGGGCCTGCCGTTCCCGCTGGGCGGGACCAGCAATCACTTCCGGATCGATGTGCTGCGCGGCCTCGGCGGCTGGGACTCGTGGAATGTGACCGAGGATGCGGACCTGGGCTTTCGCCTGTGGCGCGGCGGCTGGCGGATCGGGGTGATCACCCGGCCCACCTGGGAGACGCCGCCCGGCCCCCTGCACGACTGGCTGCCCCAGCGCACCCGTTGGCTGAAGGGCTATCTGCAGACCTGGGGCGTGCACACCCGCAATCCCGGCGCTCTGGGCCCGCGCGGACTGTTCGCCCTGATCATAACGCTGGGGGTCGGTCTCGCCTCGGCGGCGCTCTATGGGCCGACCCTGTGCTGGGTGCTGGCCTCGGTGCTGGTGTCGACGGTGTCGGGCCTGTCGCCCGAGACGCCGCGCCTGGCCTTGAGCGTGCTGGTCCTGGGCGCGGCGTCGGCCTGGCTCTCGTGCGCGCTGGGCGCACGGCGTGCGGGCGTTCCCTACGGACCGCGGGACATGATCGCCGCGCCCGCCTACTGGAGCCTGCTCAGCCTGGCCTTCACCCAGGCCCTGTGGCGTCTGGTGTTCGAGCCCTTCGCCTGGGACAAGACGCGGCATCGGCGCGACATCCCGGCCGTCCGCGCTGACGCCGCGCTGGACGAGGCGGGGTCGCACCGCCTATCAGCGACCCATGCCGCCACGCCTGAACCCGTCGCCTGAAACGCTCTTCACCCGAGGCTGGGAAGACTACGCCCTGCTGGACAGCGGTCACGGCC
Organism: Brevundimonas sp.; assembly: GCF_023259385.1. Lineage (GTDB taxonomy): Bacteria > Pseudomonadota > Alphaproteobacteria > Caulobacterales > Caulobacteraceae > Brevundimonas. The sequence goes on from NZ_JAHFPF010000157.1 coordinate 3,727, forward strand.
GCAAGCTGGAGCGCTATGGGCGCTTCACCGTCGTGCGGCCCGAGCCCCAGTGCTTCTGGGCGCCGCGCGATCCCGCCGCCTTCGACAAGGCCGACGCCGTGTTCGATCCGCAGGCGCAGGAGGACGACGACGACGGCCGCTGGCGCTTCTCCGGCCGGCCGGTCGAGACCTTCCCGCTCGCCTGGCGCGACGTGCGCTTCACCGGCCGCTTCACCCCCTTCCGCCACCTGGCCTTCTTCCCGGAACAGGCGGCGAACTGGGAATGGCTGGATGCGCGGGTGCGCACTCTCTCGCGCTCAAGTCGCCCGAAGGGCGATGGCGCAGCGAAGAACGCGCCCAAGGTCCTCAACCTGTTCGGCTATACCGGTGTCGCCAGCCTGGCCTGTTCGGCGGCGGGCGCCGAGGTGACCCACGTCGACGCCTCCAAGAAGTCCGTCGCCTACGCCCGCGAGAACGCCGAGCAGTCGGGACTGGCCGACCGCCCGATCCGCTGGATCGTCGAGGACTGCCGCAAATATGTGGCCCGCGAGGTCCGGCGCGGCGTGAAGTACGACGGCATCATCCTGGACCCGCCCAAATACGGGCGCGGGCCGACGGGCGAGGTCTGGCGGCTGTTCGAGGACCTGCCCGGCCTGCTGAAGGACTGCGCCGCCCTGCTGTCGGACGACGCCTCCTTCCTGCTGCTCAACGCGTATGCCGCGCGCATCTCGGGCCTGTCGCTGGCCCATCTGATGGCGGAAGCCACGGCGGACCGCGGCGGCGTCATCGACTGGGGCGAGCTGGCGCTGGCCGAGCATGGGCCGGACGGTCGAGCCATCGGCCTGAGCTTCTTCGCCCGGTGGAGCGGGCAATGACCGATCGCCTGATCACCTCCCTGACCAACGACACGGTCAAGAATGTCCGCGCGCTCAACATGCGCAAGGAGCGCGAGAGCACGGGCCGCTTCCTGGCCGAGGGACTGAAGTTCATCGGCGAGGCGCTGGATCAGGGCCGCACGCCCAAGCTGCTGCTGGTCGGCATGGAGGCGCGCGAGCATCCGCTGCTGGACCGCGCCAAGGCCGAGACCCGCGCCGCCGGCGGCGAGGTCGTCATCGTCACCCATCCGATTCTCGAGAAGATCAGCCGCCGCGACAATCCGCAGACGGTCCTGGGCGTGTTCGAGCAGGTCTATACGCCCCTGTCGGCCATCCAGCCGAACAGCGCCCCCTGCTGGGTGGCGCTGGAGCAGGTCCGCGACCCGGGCAACCTGGGCACGATAATCCGCACCGCCGATGCGGCGGGCTGTGGCGGGGTGATCCTGATCGACGACTGCGTCGACCCCTATTCCACCGAAGCCGTGCGGGCGACCATGGGTTCGGTCTTCGCCGTAGCCATCGCAAGGGCCACCTCGGCGGAGTTCATCGCCTGGCGCCAGTCGTGGCCAGGCAGCGTCATCGGCACCCGACTGGACGCGACCCACGGCTATCGCGACGCGGCCATCCAGCATCCGGCCCTGGTCCTGATGGGCAATGAGCAGGCCGGGCTGACGGATACGCTTGCCGCCGCCTGTGACGTCAACGTTAAGATCCCGATGCGCGGCCGTGCCGACAGCCTGAACTTGGCCATCGCCACGGGCGTGATGGTCTATGCGGTGACCGACGCGGCCTGACGGCCCGCGCCTGTCCGTAGTTTAACTTGCCGGACGCAGGCCTGCGTCACAGCTTCACCGCCATGCGCATCCTGCTGATCCTCGCCGCCCTGCTTCCCTTCGCCGGACCCGTCCACGCCCAGACGCCTGACCTGCCGCCCGCGGCCTTTCGCGCCGACGCCCTGTCGATCGAGGGGCTGATCAACGGTCAGTACGCCTATCTGGACCGCTTCCCCGGCGGCGTCATGCCGATGAGCGACGTCCTGCGGGCCGAGGCGTCGGCGGTGCATGACCGGTCGTCGCTGCTGCTCTACGCCGAGCACGCGATCACGGCGCTGGCGGACCACCACGCCATCACCGGCAGTTCCTTCAGCGACAGCCGGGCGCTCGTCCCCAGCTATGCCGATCTGTGGATCGAGACGCAGGGGCGGGCCTGGCGCATCACGGCCGTACGCGAAGGCTCTCCGGCCGAGGCGGCGGGGGTGCGTCCGGGGCAGGCGCTGGAGGCCGTGGGCGGCGTGGCGACCGGCGACGCGGTGCGCGCCTTCTGGGGCGAGCTGGGGCTGGAGCCCGGCGGTGACCGGGACGGCTTCGCGGCCCGGGTGCTGGCGGCGGGCCGACGGGACAGGGAACGGGACCTGACGATCTCAGGACGACGACTGACCCTGCCGAACCTCTATGCGACCGGCGGCGCGGATCGGCCGCCCCTGACGGTCAGCGAGACAGGCGGTCGGCGGGTCATCCGGTTCAACGACTCGTTGGGCGACAACGACACCGTCGCGGCCTTCGACGCCGCCATGGCCGGCGCCCGGCCCGGGCAGCCGATCCTGATCGACGTCACCGACACCGCCAGCGGCGGCAACACGGTCGTGGCCCGTGCGGTGATGGGCTGGTTCGTGACCGAGGCCCGCCCCTACCAGATCCACAACCTGCCCTCGGAAGAACGGGAGACCGGCGTGCCGCGCCAGTGGATCGAGCAGGTCCTGCCCCGCCCCGGTAAGCATCACGACGGCCCGGTCACGGTCCGCGTCGGGCGCTGGACCGGCAGCATGGGCGAGGGCCTGGCCATCGGCTTCGACGCCCTGGGCGCGCGGGTCGAGGGCGGCCGGATGGCGGGCCTGCTGGGCGCCGTCTATGACCTGCGGCTGGAGAACTCCGGGCTGACGATCAAGATCCCGGCCGAGCGGCTCTACGCCGTCGACGGGACGCCGCGCGAAGCCTTTGAGCCGCGCCGATGACGGCGACCGGGGATGAGCGCTTGAGGCGGACGCTGCTGATGATCCTGCTGGCCGTTCTGGCCCTGCCGGTGATCGCCTTCGCGGCGCTGTGGATCTGGGTCGCGTCGACCCAGGGGAAGCCGCCGGCGATGTTTGCGGATGTCCCGCAGGACTTCACAGACGACCAGCTGTGGGTCGCGCGGATGAACGTGACCTTCCCGACAGGGACGCCGGAAGCCGTGCTCGTGCAGCGGCTTCGCAGCGAGGGGTTCGAGGTCGACCCCCTATCCCGCGAGGGCAGATACGAGTGGGGCAACGGAATCCCCTGCAACCATACGGTGGAGGTGGGGTGGTCCGCCGACTCCGGCCGGATCACGGCCGGCCGCGCCCGCTACATGAACGCCTGCTGGTAGCCTAGAAGCTGCGTCCGTCCACCCGTTGGGCGGTCCAGCTGAAGGGCTCGAGGTCGGTCAGGGTGCGGATGTTGATCGCCACCATGGGATCGCCCTTGGGCGTCTTGCCCTCGGCGAACGGCTGGACCCCGCACGTGTCGCAGAAGCGGTGCTGGATGTTGTGGGTGTTGAAGGTGTGGGTGCTCATCGCCCCCTCGCCCGCCTTCAGGCGGAAGGCGTCGGGGCTGACGAAGGTCAGGACCAGCCCCTTGGGGTAGCAGTGCGAGCAGTTGCACTCGATCAGGCCCTGCAGGTCGGTATCGACCTCATAGGCCACGGCGCCGCAGTGGCAGGAACCCTGGTGGGTCTTCGGTTCGCTCATCACGCATCCTCCAGATAGCTGACGCCCGGGGCCGACTTCAGGGCGCCGCGCAGGGCGCCGTCGAGGCGGTAGCGGCCGGGCAGCTTCATCTCGACCTCGCGGCGGCCGTCCAGGGCTGCGACCAGGAAGACCTCACCGCCCTTGCCGCCCTCGGCGGCGGCGCGCTCCAGCCGGGTGCGCAGGGCCGCGGCGTCGGTGGCGCGGGCCGAGACGTGGATCCGCAGGCCCATGCGGCCGTCGTCGATCAGCGTGTCCAGCCGGCTGGCGTCGTCGCCGAAGAAGCGCACCTCGCCGTCGGCGCTCTTGGCCCGCACCTTGACCATGACCGAGGCGCCGGGCTCCAGCACCTCGCGGCATTTGCGCAGCTGTTCGGGCGGGAACAGGCATTCGAACTCGCCGGTCGGGTCCGAGAAGGTGACGAAGGCGAACTTCTCCCCCGTCCGAGCGCTGGCCCGCTCCTGGCGGCGGCGGACGACGCCGGCCATCATGAACGCCTCGTGGCCGCTCTCGGCCAGGGCCGTGGCCTCGGCGACGAAGGTGACGCGCTTGCGCTTGAGGGCCGGCGCCATGTCCTCCAGCGGGTGGCCGGACAGGTAGAAGCCGACGGCGGCCAGTTCCTGATCCAGCTTTTCGGGTCCGACCCAGGGCTCGACGGGCGTGAGGCGCGGACGGCCCGCGGCGACCTGATCGCCGCCGAACAGCGAGACCTGCGACGAGGCGCGCTCGGCGGCCACGCTCTGGCAATAGGCGATCAGCTTGTCGGCCTGTTCGACCAGCTGGCGGCGGTTGGTGTGGAAGCCGTCGAAGGCGCCGGCGCGGGCGAGGTTCTCCAGCGCCCGCTTGTTGACGAATTTCGGATCGACCCGCTCCAGGAAGTCGAAGATGTCGGTGAAGCGGCCCCCGGTCTCGCGCACCTCGACCAGGTGCTTCATGGCCTCCAGCCCGACGTTG
>NZ_JAHFPF010000158.1 GCF_023259385.1 Brevundimonas sp.
CTGGGCCAGGGCCCGGACCTCGGAGGCGACGACCGCGAAGCCGCGGCCGGCGTCGCCGGCGCGCGCGGCCTCGACCCCGGCGTTCAGGGCCAGCAGATTGGTCTGGAAGGCGATCTCATCGATGACGCCGATGATCTGGCTGATCTCCTGGGCCGAGCGCTCGATGGCGCTCATGGCCGCGACGGCGTCGCGCACGACGGCCCCGCTGGTTTCGGCGTCGCCGCGCGCGGCGAGCACCACGCCCGCCGCCTGACGGGCGCCGGAGGCGGTGCGGTTCACTGTGGCGGTGATCTGGTCGAGGGCGGCTGCGGTTTCCTCAAGCGAGGCGGCCTGCTGCTCGGTGCGGCGCGACAGGTCGTCGGCGGCGTGGCTGATCTCGCCCGAGCCGGACCGGATGCCCGCGACATTGGCGACGACCTGCGACATGGCCTGTTCAAGCTGGGCGATGGCGGCGTTGAAGTCGGCCTTGAGCTGCTCGTAGTCGACGGGGAAACGCTCGTCGATGCGGTGGGTCAGGTCGCCCTTGCTGAGCGAGGCCAGGCCGTCGCCGAGGGCGGTGACGACCAGGCTCTGGTCGCGGGCCTGGGCCTCGCGCTCGCTCTCGGTCAGGCGGCGTTGGGCGTCCTCGGCAGCGCGGCGGCGGTCGGCCTCGGCGGTCTCGGCGTTCATGCGTTCGACGATCAGGGCCTGCAGGTCCTCGACCGCACGCCCGACGGAGCCGATCTCGTCGCCGCGGCGGGCGCTGGTCAGGTCGACGCCGGTCTGGCCCGAGGCCAGGGCGCGCATCTCGTGCGCCAGGGCCTGGATCGGGACCACGACCATGCGCAGGGAGGCGATGATCAGCATCACGCTGAACAGCACGCCCAGGCCGATGGCGCCCTGCATGATGCGTTCGCCCAGGGCGGCCTGGGCGTCGGCTGAGGCCTTGGCGGCGCCGGCGACGGCTTCGATGCGCTCGGACACCGTCTCCATCTGCGTTTCGAGTTCCAGGAAGGCGGTCTTGAAGGCCGGAAGCGCCGCGCGGGCCGCGGCGGGGTCGCGGCCGGCCAGGTCGACGATACGGTCGGCCGAGGCGATGTAGGCCTGCAGCGGGGCCTCGATGCCGGCCAGGGCCTCGCGAACCTGGGGGTCGGTGGCCAGCGCGCGGTTGGACTCCATGGCCTCGCGGAAGGTGGCGACATGCTCGCCCGTCTCGGTCCGCACATCGGAGAGGCTGACGCCGGCGGAGGGGTCGGAGGAGAGAATGGCCGACAATACGTCCGAGCGCAGGGCGTCGTGCATCATGTCGGCCAGCATGTGATTGCGCAGCACCTCCGACGAATGGCTGGACTGCTCCAGGGCGTCGCCCAGGGCGGTGGTCATCCAGAGGCCCGCGCCGGCGCTGAATCCGCAGAGCAGGAGAACGGAAAGGCCCGCGAACGCGACCTTGGTACGGATCGTCTTGAACATACAGCCCCCTAGAATGAAGGCTAATTCCACCGAAAGCGGTTAATACTTCGCTTTTTTGCTCGGTGGAAACTACGTATACGAAGCTTAAGTCAAGTTCAAATCGTTATCGGTAGAAGTCAATCTGTGCAAAGTCGATGTGTAATAACTCACGACTGGGCTACAATTCTCCTGACGTGAAGAACATTCTATATGACGACTTCGAGAAGCATCAAGTTGTTTGGCCTGTCCGCCGCCGCGGTTCTGGGTTCAATCGCGATTTCATCCCAATGTTCGGCTCAGGACACAGGCGGCGCTTGGACGACCGAGGTTACCTATACCGCCGATATCACTGGCGTCGTCTCAGGCGGGCCGGTGAGGGCCGGGCGATTTCTGGACAATCTGGACGTCATCATCGACGGCGATCTTGAGCGGCTGATCGGCCTGCGCGGCGCCAAGCTTCACGTCTATCTGCTGAACAACAACGGCGGCGAGCCCAATGCGGTGGCCGGAACGCTGCAGGGTGTCGACAACATCGAGGTCGCCGACCAGGGCGCCCGCGTCTACGAGCTGTGGGTCGAGCAGGACTTCGGCGCCGGTTCGGTGCTGACCGGCCTGTATGACGTGAATAGCGAATTCTATTCCACCTCGGCCTCGGACCTGCTGATCGCCCCGCCGTTCGGCATCGGCTCGGAGCTGGCGGCGACCGGCCCCAACGGCCCCTCCATCTTCCCCTCGACCGCCCTGGCCGTGCGCCTGCGGCTGGGCGACCTGGACGGCCGTTATGTGCAGGTCGCGGCGGTGAACGCCGAGGCGGGCTCGCTGGGCGACGCCCATGTGGACACCGATCTGGACAGCGGCGCCCTCTACCTGGCTGAAGCGGGCTGGAACGGGCCGGTGCGGCTGGCCGTCGGCGGCTGGCGCTATGGCGAGGACCAGGACGATATCCGCGACACCACGGTCCTGGGCGATCCGGCTCACCGCCAGGCCCAGGGCGCCTATGTCCTGGCCGAGGGCGGCTTCTATGAGAACGACGCCGGGCTGAACGCGCGCGCCTTCCTGCGGGTCGGGCTTTCGGACGGCGACACCACCGATTTCGAGGGCGGCTGGCAGACCGGGGTGCGGCTGGACCACGTCTTCCCGTCACGGCCCGACGCGGCCCTGTCGCTGGGCCTGCATCAGGGGCTGCTGTCGAACAAGGCGCGGGCCAATTTCCGCGACGAGGGCATCGACGCCGCCCACGCCGAGGAAGGAATCGAGCTGACCTATGCCGACACCTTCGGGCGCGTGACCCTGCAGCCGAGCGTCCAATGGGTGAACAATCCCGGCGGCGACCGCGACGCGTCGGCCCTGGTCGTGGCCTCCCTCCGGATCAGCGTGGCGCTGCGCTAGACGCCAGGTCGCGGACGGCGGCCAACGCCGCCTCCAGCGCCGGATCACGCCCCTCGCGGACGGCGCGCCAGTCGTCGGGCACGACGATGTCGGGCGTGACCCCGACCTTCTCCAGCGTCACCCTGTTGGGCGTGGTCATGACCAGCATTCCGACCCGCAGCAGACCGCCGTCCGGCAGATTGATCGCCCGGGTGCCGGTGACCGCCCCGCGCGTGGTTCCCCCGACGATGGTGACCCTGCCGTGCTCGCGCATCACACCCGCCAGCAGCTCGGCCGCGCTGGCCGAACCGGGGCCGGTCAGGATGACGACAGGTCCCAGATAGGGTTGCGGGGCCGGATCGACGTGCATCCGCTTGTCGATGAAGCGTCCCTTGAGGATGACGACGTCCCGGTCTTCGGTGAAGAACCAGGACATCGTCAGGGCTTCGAGGTTCAACTGCCCCCCGCCATTGGTGCGCAGGTCGAGGATCAGGCCGGGAGGCGGCTGGCCCGCCAGCCGCTGCATCTCGGCCTTGAACTGGTCGTAACGGGTCTGGTCGAAGTCATCGAAGCGGATATAGGCGACGCCGCCCTCCAGCGTCCGCGTCTCGAACCGGGCGATGGGCGGGGTCAGGACGGCGGTGAGGTCCAGGGCATGCTCCCGGCCCTCCTCGTCCAGGAAGACGACCCGGTCGGTCCGGCCGACGACAGGCGGCGAGGCCAGAAGCGCCGGACGGCCCGCGATTGTGTGGATCTTCCAGCCCGGCAGGACGCCCGCCTCCGCCGCCGGCGTGCCCGGACGGACAAGGGCGACGTAGCGCTCGTCGCCACGCGGGGTGACCACGATGCCGAAGCCGGCCCGCGCCTCGCCCTGTTCGCGGGCGCGCACCATCTCCCGCTCGACCGGGCTGAGGGTGTGGGTGTGATCGTCGTCCAGCAGCTCCAGAAGTTCGGTCAGCCGGGCGTAAAAGCCGTCCTCGTCCGGCTCGGCCACGGCGGCGGCGCGGCGGGAGGCGGCGGCCTCCCTGAAGGGCACGCCGCCGAAGTCGCGCTTGTAGAACAGCCGCTCCACATAACCGACCGCGGCGTCATAGACCTCGGCGTTGAGCGCGGCTCGCGCCGGTGAACCGTCGGCGACCCGCACCGGCGGGGGCAGTTCATCCAGACGGGCGTAGGGGATTGAGGCGCAGGCCGCCAGCGACAGGGCGAAAGCGACGACAAGGAGGCGTTGAGCGGTGCGGATCATCCGCCCAAGCTAGAGCGCAGGAGCCGCTCCGGCCAAGGCTGTTTCGCCCTGGGGCCGGGCCGCAAGGGCGGAAATCGCGGCCTGGAGGGCCGGATCGCGACCGGCCTGACGATCCTCGCGGGTCGCGGCGGCCTCATAATCGGGGGTCACGCCGCGCTTCTCCAGCCGCACCCCGCCCGAGGTGACGAAGTCGGCGCGGCTGAGCGTCAGGCGTCCACCGTCGGGCAGACGCGTCTCCTGCGACACCAGCACCGCGCCGGCGGTCCGCTCACCCACGACCGTGGCGCGCCCGGCTTCCTGCAGGGCGGCGGGGGTCAGTTCGGCGGCGCTGCGGCTGTCGCCATCGACCAGAACGGCGACGGGATTGGCCACCGGCCCGTTCAGCTCGCCACAGCCGCCGCCGGCGCGCATGACGATCTGGCGGCCCGAGCGCGGCGTGCGCGTGGCCCAGACCTGATCGCGCGGCAGGAAGCAGCTGAGCACGGCCTCGGCCTCCATCAGCCGCCCGCCGGGGTTGCCGCGCAGGTCGACGATGACGTCGGTTTCGGGCGGCAGGTCCGCCAGTTCCCGCCCCATCCAGCGGCCGAGCCCGGGCTCGAAGCCGTCGACCTTCAGCACCACCACGCCGGGCCGCGAGCGGTCGGCGACGAAGGCGGGCTGGGGTTCCATGACGACGGGGGTCAAATCCAGAGGGCGAGGCCGCCCCTCCTCATCGACGAAGGCCAGGTTGATCACGCGGCCCGCGACCACATCCTGTTCGGGGCTCCACAGGCCTTCGCCCGTATGCAGCCGCCAGCCCTCGGTCACGCCCGCCGCCTCGGCCGGAGAGCCGCGACGGACGGACTCGATGGTGTAGTCGCCGGGATGGGCAGGGTCCGGCCGCAGGGTGACCCCGATGGCGGCGCGGGGCTGACGCAGGGTGTCCTGGCGGCGAACGACGGCGGGCGGCGCGGCGCCGGCGTGGTCGTCGTCCAGCAGGCCCAGCATCTCGTCCAGCACGACATAGAGGGTGCGGTCGTCCTGCGCGGCCAGGGCGCGCGGGCGGTAGACGCCGCGCGCCGCGTTCCAGTCGACCCCATGCAGGCGGGGGTCGTAGTATTGGGTGCGGACCTCGCCCCAGACCTGGTCGAAGACCCGCTGGTTCATCCGCATCCGTTCGCGCGGGGACAGGACCGGCGAGGCGGTAGGGGCCGCGACGGCGGGCGCTTCGTCAGTGGCGCGCGCCCCGGCGAACGACGGAGCCGCGACGAGCGCAAGGCCCATCGCGGCTGACACGGTCAGTCGTGAAACGAGACGACGGAAGGACATCAACCCACGTTAGGGCGCCCGCCGTATGACGGCCAAATCACGAATTCGCCGGGTGCGGATCACTCGCTATCGGCCGGCGCGACGCGACGGGCGAAGACGTGGACCTGGTTCTCGCCGGCGCCCTCGCCTTCCTCGACGAAACCGGAGTGATCGGCGTCCATGCGGGAGAAGGCCTCACGCAGCGGCGCGGTGAACTCGGCCTCGCTGATCTTGCCGTCGCCGTCCTTGTCCAGATCGTCGGAGCCGTGGTCGCTGACGGCGGTGCGAACCTCGACGCGTCCGCCGGGTTCGCCGCCGGGTCCTCGCCGGAAGCGGATGACGCCGGGACCGCCGTCCGGCAGGGTCCGGACCACCACGCGGCCATCCTCGCCCGGGCCGTCGGGACCGACGAAGACCATGGTGTGCTCGCCGTCGCGTTCGATGCGGGCGGCGCGCTCGCCCCCCGAGCCCGGACGCCGGAACTCGAACCGTTCCACGCCGGCTCCGCCGCCCAGACGCCGGACAGCGACATGACCGTCGCCCGGTCCATGTCCGGACGCCAGCTCGTCCCGCGACAGACGACCGTCGCCGTCCTTGTCCATCTTGGCGAACGCGTCGTTCAGGGGGGCGGCGAACTCCTCGCGGGTGACCTGGCCGTCGCCGTCGGCGTCGATATTGCCCGGACCGTCGCCGCCGGCGCCCATGAAGACGAAGTGGCTGCGCACTTCCGGCGGGGGCGGCGGCGCGGGCGGATCCTGCAGCAGGGCCGCGGACAGGGCGATCAGGGTCAGCATGGGCGAAGGGCCTTCCGGAGTTTTCGACGGTCTGTTGAAGCACCACCGCCTTGCATCGATATTTCAGCGTTCGCGGACAATGTTTCAGTGCTGAAATGACGGCGTCTTCAAGGTTCGGCAGAATGGCGGCCATGCAGAACGACACCCAACGCATTCTCGTCGTCGACGACGATCCCGGCATCCGCGAGGTGCTGTGCGACTACCTGATCCAGCACGGCTATGACGCCGTGGGCGCCGCCTCGGCCGCCGAGATGGACCGCGCGATCGCGGCCCGCGCGCCCGACCTGATCGTGCTGGACCTGATGATGCCGGGAGAGGACGGGCTGTCCGTCTGCCGCCGCATGTCCGGCAAGGGCGTGCCGATCGTGATGCTGAGCGCCATGGGCGAGGACACCGACCGGATTATCGGCCTGGAACTGGGCGCCGACGACTACCTGGCCAAGCCCTGCAATCCCCGCGAGCTTCTGGCCCGGGTGCGGGCGGTGCTGCGCCGCCCGCGCGAGGAGCCCGGCGCGAGCGGACCGGCGCTGAATTTCGCCGGCTGGCGGCTGGACCTGCTGCGGCGCGACCTGACCCGGCCGGACGGCGAGCCGGTCAGCCTGTCCGCCGGTGAATTCGCCCTGCTGCGCGCCTTCGCCGAGCGGCCCGGGCGGGTCATGACCCGCGACCAGCTGCTGGAGCGGGCGCGGGGCGCGGACGCCGATGTCTTCGACCGCGCCATGGACGTGCAGATCAGCCGCCTGAGGAAGAAGCTGGACGACGGTTCGGGGCTGGAGATGATCCAGACCCTGCGCGGCGAGGGCTATATGTTCGACGTGAAGGTCGAACGGCAACGGGCCGCGACTTGAAGCGTCCCTCCTCCGTCCCGGTCTTCGTCCAGGTCGCCGCGCTGGCGGCGGTGGCGCTGATCCTGTCGCAGGCCGTGACCTTCGGCCTGGTCGTGCTGTCGCCCGATCCCAAGCCGGTGGGCTTCAGCATGGCCGCCGCCGTCCAGGCGCTGAAGGGCGAAACCGCCGAGACCTCCGACGGGCGCCCCCTGCGCCGCCGCATCACCGATGAACCCGTCAAACGCAGCGACCGCGACGCCGGCGACCCGATCGCCCTGGCCATAGCCGGCTACCTAGCCCAACGGCTGGACGTCGCGCCGGGCAAGGTGCGGGTCTCGGTCGAGCACGGTCCGCGCCGTCGAGGTCCGCGCCGTGAAAGGCCGCCCGAGGCGGAAGGCCCCAGACGCGAGACGGATTTCATCTTCGTGCGCCCCGAAGGTCCGGGAAGCGCGACAACCGTCCGCAGCGGCGCGGTCGTGACGTCCCCGAACGGTCCGACGCGTTTCACCATGCGCCGTGCGGAAGGGGACGGCCGCACGATCGTGAACTCGACGATCCAGCAGTTCACCATCCAGGCCGACCGGCTGACCTTCGCCCCCTTCACCGCCTCGGTGCAGCAGGACGACGGGCGCTGGGCCACGGTCGAGCCGCCGCGCGGCCTGCTGTCGCCCTGGCAGCAGAGGGTGCTGCTGGGCCTGATGATCTCGATGCTGCTGCTGGCGCCGCTGGTGTGGTGGATGGCGCGGCGGCTGACCCGGCCCATCCGGGTCTTCGCCAACGCCGCCGAACGGCTGGGCGCCGATCCCGATGCCGAACCGCTGACGCCCTCGGGCCCCAGCGAGGTGCGCACCGCCATCCACGCATTCAACGACATGCAGGCGTCCCTGCGCAATCACATGCGCCAGCGGACCCAGACGGTGGCGGCCATCGCCCACGACCTGCGCACCCCCCTGACCCGACTGCGCTTCCGGGCCGAGCAGGCGCCGGACGCGGTGCGCGACCGCATGGCCGCCGACATCGAGGAGATGGACGCCCTGATCGCCCAGGCCATGGCCTTCGTCCGCGGCGAGACGCAGCCGGAGCGGCGCGAGGCGCTGGACCTCGACGCCCTGGCCGCCGACTGCGTGGCGGGCTTCGCCGAGACCGGGGCGGCGGCGGCGTTCGACGGCGGCGGCGCCCTGCCCGTACTGGCCGACCCGGCCGCCGTGCGCCGGGCGCTGGACAATCTGATCGGGAACGCCGTGAAGTACGGCGGCGGCGCGCGGGTGAAGGCCTTCGCCGCCGACGGCGCCGCGGTCGTCACCGTCGACGACGACGGACCCGGCCTGCCGGACGAGGA
>NZ_JAHFPF010000002.1 GCF_023259385.1 Brevundimonas sp.
GTCTGGGCGATCAGGATCGGGTCGAACCAGGCGGCCTCGACGAAGACGTCGACGGTCTCATCCGAGCAGCCCGTGCTCTCGCCGCCCATGACGCCGCCCAGGCCGATGGGGCGCTCGCCGGCGGCGTCGGAGATGACGCACATCGACGGATCGACGGTGTAGGTCTTGCCGTCCAGCGCGATCAGATGCTCGTGCTCGCCCGTATCCTTGGCCACCTGTCCCTGGCGGACGATGATCTCGGTCCCGGACAGCTTGGCGATGTCATAGACGTGCAGCGGGCGCGCGCGGTCGTAGGAGATCAGGTTGGTCACATCGACCAGCCGGTTGATCGAGCGCAGGCCGATGGCCTCCAGGCGGCGCTTCAGCCACTCGGGCGACGGGCCGTTCTTGACGCCGCGGATCGTGCGGCCGGCGAAGACCGGGCACATCTCGGGCGCGTCGAGGCGCACCGTGATCGGCGAGGCGAAGGTCCCGGCGATCGGCGCGACGGCGGGGGTCTTCAGCGTGCCCAGGCCGGCGGCGGCCAGGTCGCGGGCGATGCCGGCGACGCCCAGCCAGTCGGGGCGGTTCGGCGTCACTTCGAAATCGATGACCGGTTCGGCGCCGAACACGCCGGCGGCGGGCTCGCCCACCTTCAGGGCGTCGTCCAGCTCCAGGATGCCGTCGCTCTCATCGGCCAGCTCAAGCTCCGAGGCCGAGCACAGCATGCCGTTCGAGACCACGCCGCGCACCGGCTTCTCGACCAGGGTCACGCCCAGGCCGGGCACATAGGCGCCGATCGGCGCATAGATGGTGGTCAGGCCCGCGCGCGCATTGGGCGCGCCGCAGACGATCTCCTTCATCCCGTCGACGGTCTCCACCTGACAGACCTGCAGGCGGTCGGCGTTGGGATGGCGTTCGGCCGAGACGATCTTCGCCACCGTGAAGGGGGCCAGCGCGGCGATGGGGTCGTGGACGTCCTCGACCTCAAGGCCGGCCATGGTCATGGCTTCGGCCACGGCGGCGACGTCCGCCTCCGTGTCCAGATGGTCCTTCAGCCAGGAGAGAGTGAATTTCACGAAGCGGTCCCGGGGAGCTGGCTCGTCAGGGTCGTCACGCCGGCCTGCAGCTGCTCGAGCAGGCCGTCCGAGCCGGTGAAGCCGACCTGGGCGAAGCGGCAGCGCACGAAGGTGCAGTTCGACATGCCGACCACGCCGGCCAGCTTCTGGCCCATCGGCCGGTACAGCAGGTTCCGCGTGTCGGTGGTGGTGCCCATGGCGCAGGAATCGAAGGTCGTGTTGTTCATCACGGCGACCACGGCCGGGCCTTCGATCAGGCAGTCGGTGAAGGTCTTGCCTTCGATGCTCATCTTGCCGGCGTTCCAGTGCTGAACCGCCATGGCGGGCAGCCAGACGGCTTCCTTCTCGAAGGCGTCGCGGCTGACCAGATCCTGGTTGGCCATGGCGTCGAGCGGCATCGGTGAGGGGGTGTCGGTCATGATCGTCTCTACACTCTGAATCAGCTGAGGCCGCTGGCCGGGTTCGGGGCGGCGAAGGCGGAGAAGCCGTAGTGCGCCAGCCAGCGCGTATCGGCCTCGAACATGGGGCGCAGGTCGGAGATGCCGTACTTCAGCATGGCCAGGCGATCCACGCCCATGCCGAAGGCGAAGCCCTGATACTCGTCCGGATCGATGCCGCAGTTCCGCAGCACGTTCGGGTGCACCATCCCGCAGCCCAGGATCTCCATCCAGCTGTCGCCGGTGTTCAGCTTCAGCTCGCCGCCCGAGCGGTCGCAGCGGATGTCCATCTCGGCCGACGGCTCGGTGAACGGGAAGTGGTGCGGGCGGAAGCGCGCATCGACGCCGTCCAGTTCGAAGAAGCGGGCGACGAAGGTCTCCAGCGTCCACTTCAGGTGACCCATGTGGATGGCCTTGTCGATCACCAGGCCCTCGACCTGGTGGAACATCGGCGTGTGGGTGGCGTCGCTGTCCTTCCGGAAGGTCCGGCCCGGCGCGATGATCCGGATCGGCGGCTTCTGCGTCATCATGGTGCGCACCTGCACCGGGCTGGTGTGGGTGCGCAGCACCTTGCGCTCGCCCGTTTCCGGGTCGGGCTTCAGGAAGAAGGTGTCGTGCATCTCCCGCGCCGGATGCTTGGGCGGGAAGTTCAGGGCCGTGAAGTTGTGGAAGTCGTCCTCGATGTCCGGGCCTTCGGCGACGGCGAAGCCCATGTCGGCGAAGATGGCGATCATCTCGTCCATCACCTGCATGGTCGGGTGCACGCTGCCCTGGCGGCGCGGGCGCGGCGGCAGCGTCAGGTCGACGTGTTCGGCCTTCAGCCGGGCGTCCAGCTCGGCGCCTTCCAGCTCGGCCTTGCGGGCGGCCAGGGCGGATTGCACCCGGTCGCGCAGGCCGTTGATCATCGGACCCTGCTCGCGGCGCTCGTCGGGGCTCATGGCTCCCATGCCCTTGAGCAGGCCGGAGATCGAGCCGGACTTGCCCAGCGCCGCGACGCGCAGGTCCTCCACGGCGGCGGCGGTTTCCGCCGAGCCGATGGCGTTGATCAGGTCGAGTTCGAGTTGGGCGAGATCGGTCATGTCCGGCAGCATCTAGCGGCTGACGGGCCGCGCGTCACCTGTCCGGCTCAAGGCGCGGTGCGCGCGGCGGACTGGGCCGCCGCCAGATCCTCGGCCGTGCCCCGATTGGCCGCCACGATCCATTCCGGCGGCTCGGGCTCCCAGCGGATCGCCCGGCCGTCCGTCCGCGTCCAGCGATGCAGCCACGATATGCCGTTGGCCCGGACATAGCTGTCGGCGTGGCTGTAGATCGGATCGGCCAGCGCCTCGCCCAGCGAGACGAAGCGATAGCCCCGCGCCAGGTAGAGGGCGTGGATCCGCGGATAATAGTCCCGGTTCAGGCTGTTGGCGTGCAGCAGCAGGACCTGCGCGGGCTCCCGGCCGCCGGTGATCTCCGCGCTGTACGGCTCGAAGAAGTCCAGCACGGTGGTCATGTAGGCGACGTAGGCCTCGCCCACCCGCGCCTTCAGGGCCGGATCATCCAGCCGCTCGGCCTTGCGGTAGACGTCGGCGAACATCCAGTCGACGTTGTCGATCGTCACCGGCGCGACCTCGTAGCCGCGTTCGGCCAGGCCCGAGGCGATGGCGGCGTGCTTCTCCGGCGTCTCCCCGGTGAACAGATAGGGGTGGCGGAACCAGCGCAGTTTCTGGCCGCGAGCCTCCAGCAGCGGCCGGGTGATCTCCGCGCCCCGGTCCGCGTCGGCGAGGTAGGCCTCAGCCGTGTTCTGATGAATGTTGATGTGGCTGAAGGTGTGGTTGCCGACCTCGAACCCGGCGTCCAGCCACAGGGTCAGCAGTTCGGGCAGCAGGACCGCGCGCTGGGCGTCGCAGACCTTGCCTTCATTGACGAAGATCGTGCCGTGCGTGTCCAGCGGCGCCACGACCGCGATCAGGTCCCGGGTCAGGGCGCGCGCCGCGTCCGGATCGCACAGGGCGGCTTCCGGCGCCTGATAGGGCAGGTCGTCGAAGGTCACGGCCACGGCGCGCTGCTGGGCGGCGGCGGGGCCAGCGAGGCCGAACACGAGGGCGGCGACGAGAAGCGGGCGCGAGATCATGGCCGCAGCCTAGCCGCCCAGCGTCCGATACGGCAACGCCCGGCGCCGTCCGACCGGGTCGTCCTCAGTCGTTGAGGACGAAGGTGACCTTCATGTTCACCCGGTACTCGGTGATCTGGCCGCCCTTCACGATGACCTTCTGCTCCTGGATCCAGGCCCCCTCGACGTTCTTCAGGGTCTTGTCCGCGCGGGCGATGCCCTGTTTCAGCGCGTCCTCGAAGCTGATGGTGGACGAGGCGGTGATTTCGGTGACCTTGGCGACGGACATGGGTCGGCTCCTGGATCAGGTTGGACGCCGGTTTATGGCGACGCTTCCCTGAACGACCGGCCACGCCCGTCGGTTGCGCGGCGCATACGAAAACGCCCGCCCCGGCGAACCGGAGCGGGCGTGTTTCAGACGTTCGGCGTGAAGGCTTAGGCGGCCTTCAGAGCGTCACGGACCTTGTCGGCGATCGCCTTGAAGGCGGCTTCGTCGGCGGCCATCGCGGCCAGGACCTTGCGGTCCAGTTCGATGCCGGCTTCGCCGAGGCCGTGGATGAACTGCGAGTAGGTGAAGCCTTCGATCCGGGCCGCGGCGTTGATGCGCTGGATCCACAGGGCGCGGAAGTTGCGCTTCTTGGTGCGGCGGTCGCGGTAGGCGTACTGGCCGGCGCGATCGACGGCGGCCTTGGCGGTGCGGATGGTGTTCTTGCGGCGGCCGTAGAAGCCCTTGGCCTGCTTCAGAACCTTCTTGTGTTTGGCGTGGGACGTTACGCCCCGAGTGACGCGAGCCATGTCGCTATCCTTTCAAATTCAGGTGGAGATCAATCGAAACAGCGCGCGCCGATCAGGCGTACGGCATGTAGGATTTGATCTTCTTGGCGTCGGCGTCGGCCATGACCGAGGTGCCGCGGTTCTGGCGGATGTATTTGCTGTTGTGGCTGATCAAGCGGTGACGCTTGCCAGCAACGCCGGCCTTAACCTTGCCAGTGGCCGTGAATTTGAAGCGCTTCTTGGCGCCCGACTTCGTCTTCAGTTTCGGCATTTTCATCTCACTTTTTGAGTGGGTTACCGCTCTTCGAGCCACTTGGGCCCGAGGGGAGGTTTCCCTGATTAAGAACCGCCCAGGCATGCCTGTTCGCCCGGCGGTTCGGTACGCGAAGGCGCGGCTTCTAGTCGAAGCGGCGGCCAGAGTCCAGTGTTGAGCGGGATTTCAGGTCGCCGCAGCCTCCGCCTGATGCTTGCGGAAGGCGCGGCCGGCGTTGATCGCCATCACCGCCGCCGGAACCGTCAGCGCCGCCCCGACCAGGAAGGGCCAGTCGTGGCCCAGGGCCGAGAACAGGGCGCCGGCGGCCATCGGGCCGAAGATGCGCGCGATCGAGCCCGAGGCCATGTTCAGTCCCAGCATGGCGCCCTGCCGGTCCGGCGGCGTCGAGCGGCTGATCAGGGCCGAGATGTTGGGCATGGCCAGCGACATGCCGCAGGCGCCGACCGCCATTACGATCGGAATGATCCAGCCCTGCGCGACCGGCAGCGTCCAGGCGCCGATGTCCAGGGACACGGCGGGGAACCAGGCGACGGGCGCGGCCACCTGGGCGACCAACGAGGCGCCGAACAGCAGCATCCCGAACGCCAGCACCGGCGCCTCGCCGAACCGCTTGGCCAGCCGCCCGGCGAAGAAGCCCTGGTTCAGGGTCGAGACGATGCCGACGATCATGAAGCTCAGCCCGACCTCCAGCGCGTTCCACGCATAGCGATCCTCGGCCCACAGCCCGAACACGCTCTCCATCGCCGAGAAGCCGGCCATGTAGACCAGGGTCACCAGCAGCACCCGCGACACGACCGGATTGGCCCGGGCGTCATGCAGGCCGGCCAGGAAGCGCGGACGCGGAGCGGCCGGATCGGCCTTGGCGCGGCTTTCCTTCAGGAAGACGACCACCCCGACCGCCGCCAAGGCGGCCAGGGCCGCGGCGGTGAAGATCGGCAGTTGATAGCCGATATGCCCCAGTTGCGGCTGGGTCAGCAGCCCGCCCAGCCCTGGTCCGACGATGAAGCCCAGGCCGAACGCGGCCCCGATCAGCCCCATCCGCCCGGCCCTCTGTTCCGGCGGGGTGATATCGGCGACATAGCCCTGGACGGTCGAGATGTTGCCCGCCCCCAGGCCGGTGCACAACCGCACCGCGATGGCCAGCCAGATGTTGGGCACGAAGGCCAGCGCCAGATAGCCCACGGCGTTCGCGACCAGGGTGATCAGCAGGACCGGCTTGCGTCCGATCCGGTCCGACAGCCGCCCCCAGAACGGTTCGGCGAAGAACTGGCCCAGCGAATAGGCCGAGAACATCAGCGTGATCTCCCACGCCTCCGCCGTCAGGCTCTGGGCGAAGAACGGCAGCAGGGGCACCACCAGGCCGAAGCCGACCAGATTGATGAAGACGACGGAAAACAGCACGGCCAACGCCGGAGCCTGAACCTTGGGCGCGGGAGGCGAAGCGTCGGTCTGTGTCATGCGGACAGGCTTAGCCTGTTGCGGCGCATACGAAAACGCCCCGGCCGATGGGCCGGGGCGTTTCTGTTTCAGCGGCGGATCCGATCAGCGCGGGGCCAGGATCATGATCATCTGGCGGCCTTCCATACGCGGGGCGTATTCGACCTTGGCGATCTCGTCGAAGTCGGCCTGCACCTTGTTCAGCAGCTTCATGCCGAGTTCCGGGTGGGCCATTTCACGACCGCGGAAGCGCAGGGTGACCTTCACCTTGTCGCCCTCGTCGAAGAAGCGATGCATGGCTTTCGCCTTCACTTCGTAGTCGTGGGTGTCGATGTTCGGGCGGAGCTTGATTTCCTTGAGCTCGACGACCTTCTGGCGCTTGCGGGCCTCGGCCTTCTTCTTCTGCTCCTGGAAACGGTGCTTGCCGTAGTCGAGGATCTTGCAAACGGGCGGATCCGACGTGGCGACGATCTGAACCAGATCCAGGCCCGCCTCCTCGGCGGCCTCCAGCGCGGCCGAGGTCGGCATGACCCCCTGCTTCTCGCCATGCTGGTCGATCAGCAGGACGCGAGGCGCGCGGATATCGTGGTTCATGGGCGGCCCGTCCTTGACGGGCGGCGTTTGCATCGGACGGCGAATGGGCGTCGTTTCCTTATGTGGTCGAAGAGGGTCGATATTCTGACGAGAAGGAGCGCGCGATAAATCGCGGCGTTCCCCTCCGGCGGCCTATATGAGCCTCAAACCCCGTATTTTCAAGGCGTGACGGGCGCTCAGGACGCGATGAAGTCCGCGTGTAGCGCCAGCACCGCATCATAGACGTGATCGACCGTCAGGTCCTCGATGGGCGCGAACTGGCCGCGCGTCTCGTTGGAGGCCGCGGTGCGGGTTTTGGGGCCCCACGGGCCGTACAGCCACCACTCGGTCGGCCCGAACAGGCCCAGCGTCGGTCGCCCCAGCGCCGCCGACACGTGCATCAGGCCGGAGTCATTGCCGACGAACAGATCGGCCCGGTCGATGGCGGCTGCCGAGGCCAGGATGTCGCCCTTGCCCACGAAGTCGATGGCCCGAGCCCCGGCCGCCTCCAGCGCCGGCGTCGCCGGCGGCCGGTCGCCCGGTCCGCCCACGGGCATGAAACGCCAGCCGTCGAAGCGGGGGTCGGCCTTCAGCTTCTCGACCAGGGCGCCCCAGCGGTCGGCGGGCCAGCTCTTGCCCGGCTGGTGGGCGATGGGGGCCAGGGCCAGGATCGGGCCGGGTCCGGCGCCGCCCGCCAGCTGCGGGTCGATGACGGCGGCGGCCTCGGCGCGCGCCTGGTCGTCCAGCCAGATTTCCGGGTCCAGCGGCGTCTCCGAGCCCATCAGGCGCGACACCATCTCGACCTTGCGCAGGCCGGTCTCCCACGACCGATTGTAGATCACCCGCCGTTTCGTCGGGATGATGTAGGCGAGGCCCGAGCCGCGGATGTCGATGACCAGGTCCCAGCGGGTCCCGACCACCTGCTTCCACAGGTCGATCCAGTGTCCGGACAGCTTCTTCTTGTCCAGAATGATGGTCCGCTCGACGCCGGGCGCACTGCGGAAGAAGGGCGCTGGCGGGCGGCCGCAGGCGACGGTGATCCGCGCGCCCGGGATCTGGCGGCCGATCTCGCGGATCACGCCCGATGAGATGACGCAGTCGCCGATCCGGTTGGAGGTGACGAACAGGACCTTGGGTTCAGACACGCGTTTCGGCCTTCGCTTCGATGATGGTCGTTCGCTATCAGTCCCCGAACGATTTCGCGAGAGGAACGGCCATGGATGATCTGGAACGCCTGAACCGCCCGGACGGCGAGACCCTGGCGCTCAAGCGCGTCCACGGGACCGGGCCGACGGTGATCTGGATCGGCGGCTTCCGCTCCGACATGGAGGGGACCAAGGCGCTGGCGCTGGAGGCGGCGGCGCGCGAGCGGGGCTGGGCCTACGTCCGCTACGACCATTTCGCCCATGGCCAGTCCTCCGGCGACTGGCGCCGGGCCACCATCGGCCGCTGGCGCGAGGACGCCATCGCCTTGATCGACAGCCTCGAAGGCCCCGTCATCCCGGTTGGTTCGTCCATGGGCGGCTGGGTCGCCCTGCTGGCCGCCGTAGCGCGGCCCGAGCGGGTCAGGGCGCTGGTTCTGGTCAATCCGGCGCAGGACTTCACCGAGCGGCTGATGTGGCCCGGCCTGCCGGATCACGTCCGTCAGGCCATCCTTCGGGACGGCGAGGCCCTGATCGTCGAGGAGGGGCTGGGAGAATATGTCCTGACCCGCCGCATGTTCGAGGAGGCCCGCGACTGGCTGCTGCTGGACAGCGTCATCCCGGTCGCCGCTCCGGTCCATATTCTGCAGGGGCGCAAGGACGATGTCGTGCCGTGGCGTCATCAGATCGAGCTCGCCGAACGGCTGAAGGGCGGCGACGTCACGCTGGACCTTGTGGCCGACGGGGATCATCGTCTGTCCACGCCCGCCGATCTCGACCGTCTGGTCGAGGCGGTCGAGCGCAACCGTGGGCAGGCCGCGACATTGTCCTGACCAAAGGAGGAACGCATGCGCACCCTGACGATCTTCACGCCCGTCGTGCTGGGCCTGGCCCTCTCGGCCTGTTCGACCGCCACCGGACCGGACCGGTACAACACCGACCTGCAGAAGCTGGCCGACGACTGCCGCGCCCGCGGCGGCATCCTGGCCCCCACGGGCCAGCTGACAAGCAATCCGCAGACCGACAACGTCTGTGAAATCCGCGGCCAGACCGGACGCGCGCCCAGCAACCCGGGCTGATCGCCGCCCCCGGCGCTTACGCGCCGGATGTCCTAGAGGAGCGCGGTGATCGCCGCGCGCGCCGCCTCGCCCAGATCGGCGCGCTTCAGCGCCAACGCCACATTGGCGCGCAGCAGGCCGATCTTGTCGCCGCAGTCGTGGGTCACGCCCGCGTACTGGACCGCCGTGAACGCCTGGTCGGCCATCAGCCGCGCCATGCCGTCGGTTAGCTGGATCTCGCCGCCCGCGCCGCGCTCCTGGGTTTCCAGGATGTCGAAGATTTCCGGCTGCAGGATGTAGCGGCCCGAGATCGACAGGTTCGACGGCGCCGTGCCCTTGGCGGGCTTCTCGACCATCCCCTTCATGCGGATGCGGTTGCCCTCGCGGCCCTCGATGGGATCGACGATGCCGTATTTGTGGGTTTCGCTCTCGGGCACCTGTTCGACGCCGATGACGTTGCCGCCGACCTCGGCGTAGACCTCGGCCAGCTGCTTCAGCGCGCCCGGCTGGCTGTCCACGATCACGTCCGGCAGGATCACCGCGAACGGCTCGTCGCCGATGATGTCGCGGGCGCACCAGACCGCGTGACCCAGGCCCTTGGGCTGCATCTGGCGGGTGAAGCTCATCTCGCCGGCGCTGGCCAGTTCGGCGTTCATCATCTCCAGGATGTCGGTCTTGCCCTTGGCCAGCAGTTGGGCCTCTAGCTCGATCTGGTGGTCGAAATAGTCCTCGATGGCGCCCTTGGAGCGGCCGGTGACGAAGACGATGTGCTCGATCCCGGCCTCGCGGGCCTCCTCGACGATGTAGCTCAGGATCGGCCGGTCGACGACGTTCAGCAGTTCCTTGGGCGTGGTCTTGGTGCCGGGCAGCACCCGGGTGCCGAGGCCGGCGACGGGCAGAACGGCCTTGCGGAGACGGCGGGAATGGGCGGGCATGAAATGTCCTGATCAGAAGGGTCGGGCAGCCTAACGTATTTGCGTCAGGAAGCGATCACTCGACGGTGACCGACTTGGCCAGATTGCGCGGCTGATCCACGTCGGTGCCCTTCTGCACGGCGGTGTAATAGGCCAGCAGCTGCACCGGGATGGCGTAGATCAGCGGCGCGATCAGCGAATGGCATTCCGGCGCATCGACGCGGCGGATGCCCGCGCCGTGCGGATCGGGCGCCGACTTCGGCGCGATCATGATCACCGGCCCGCCGCGCGCGGCGACTTCCTGCAGGTTGGAGGCGGTCTTTTCGAACACCTCGTCCAGCGGGGCCAGGGCCACGATCGGCGTCAGTTCGTCGACCAGGGCGATCGGCCCATGCTTCAGCTCGCCGGCGGCATAGCCCTCGGCGTGGATGTAGCTGATCTCCTTCAGCTTCAGCGCGCCCTCCATGGCCAGCGGGAACATGGCGCCCCGGCCCAGGAACAGCACGTCCGTCGCCTTGGAGATGTCGTGGGCGACGGCCTTCAGGTCGTCTTCCATCCGCATGGCTTCGGCGATCAGGCGCGGCGCCTCGAACAGCGCCTTGACCAGTTCGGCCTCCTTGGCCGCGTCGATGCGGCCGCGCTGCACGCCCGCCGACACGGCCAGCGCCAGCAGGGCGGCGACCTGGGCGGTGAAGGCCTTGGTCGAGGCGACGCCGATTTCCGGCCCGGCGTGGGTCGGCCACAGGGTCTCGGCTTCACGGGCCATGGACGAGGAATGGACATTGACCAGGGCGGCGGTCTTCAGCCCGGCGGCCTTGCACCAGGACAGGCTGGCCAGGGTGTCTGCGGTCTCGCCCGACTGGCTGACGGCGACGGCCAGCGTCCCCGGCGTCAGGGCCGGATGGCGATAGCGGAACTCCGACGCGATCTCGACGTCGCAGGGCAGGCCCGCCAGCTTCTCGAAGGCGTAGCGGCCGATCTGGCCGGCATAGAAGGCGGTGCCGCAGGCGACGATCTGGACCCGATCGACCTGGGCGAAGTCGACCTCATTGGTCTTGGCCCGGCCGTTCACGAAGTCGAGGTAGTGGCTCAGGGTGTGCTGGACGCTGTCCGGCTGCTCATGGATCTCCTTTTCCATGAAGTGCCGGTACTCGCCCTTCTCGACCAGGGCCGAGGAGGCGGAGACCTGCACGATCGGCCGGTCCACGGCCGCGCCCGAGGCGTCGAACATGCGCGCGCCGTCGCGATCCAGGGCGACGAAATCGCCTTCTTCCAGATAGCTGATGCGGGTGGTGAAGGGGCCGACCGCCAGGGCGTCGGAGCCCAGGTACATCTCGCCGTCGCCCCAGCCGACGACCAGCGGGCTGCCCCGGCGGGCGCCCAGGATCAGGCCGTCCTCGCCTTCGATCAGCACGGCCAGCGCATAGGCGCCGGTCAGCCGGTCCAGCACCGATTTGAACGCCACCAGCGGGTCATTGGACTTGGCCAGTTCGCTGTCCAGCAGGTGGGCGACCACCTCGGTGTCGGTCTGGCTCTCGAAGGCGTGGCCTTCGGCGACCAGCTCGGCTTTCAGCTCGGCGAAATTCTCGATGATGCCGTTGTGCACCAGTGTGACCCGGCCCGCCTTGTGCGGGTGGGCGTTGGCCGTGGTGGGGGCGCCGTGGGTGGCCCAGCGGGTGTGGCCGATGCCGATGGTCGCGTTAAGCGGTTCGGCGGCCAGCACGGCCTCCAGCTCGCGAATCTTGCCCTTGGCCCGGCGCCGCTCGATCTTGCCGTCGACCAGCGCGGCCACGCCCGCGGAGTCATATCCGCGGTATTCCAGCCGCTTCAGGCTGTCGATCAGACGGGGAACGGCCGGGCCGACGCCCGTCACGCCAATGATGCCGCACATGAGAGAACCCTCGGAGAAATAATGGTATCCGCGCTTGGCGCCGCGGCGCGGGAGGGTCTAAGCCGACCCTGACTGTCAGCGCCGGTGTAGGCGACGACGACCTGGATTTGCACCTGAAAAGCGGTTTCGCAAGGTTACGGCGAACCGTCGAGCAAGGAAGACTGGATTTGGCTGAGCGACGCTATTTCGGCACCGACGGCATTCGCGGGCGCGCCAACACCCATCCGATGACGCCGGAAGTGGCGCTGCGCGTGGGTCTGGCGGCGGGCCGGATGTTCATGTCGTCGGACGACCGCCGCCATCTGGTGGTCATCGGCAAGGACACCCGCCTGTCGGGTTACATGATCGAGCCGGCGCTGGTGGCGGGCTTCTCGTCCGCCGGGATGGACGTGCGCACCTTCGGTCCCCTGCCGACGCCGGGCGTGGCCATGATGACCCGCTCCATGCGCGCCGACATCGGGGTGATGATCTCGGCCTCGCACAACGCCTTCCTCGACAACGGCATCAAGCTGTTCGGTCCCGACGGCTACAAGCTGTCGGACGCGGTCGAGCTGAAGATCGAATCGATGATGGACGAGGATCTGGGCGCCGGCCTGGCCCCCGCCGACGGCCTGGGCCGGGTCAAGCGCATCGACGACGCCCAGGCCCGCTATGTCGAGATCGCCAAGGCCAGCTTCCCCAAGGGCCTGAGCCTACAGGGCCTGCGCATCGCCGTCGATTGCGCCAACGGCGCCGGCTACAAGGTCGCCCCGACCACCCTCTATGAACTGGGCGCCGAGGTCTTCCCCGTGGGGGTCGAGCCGAACGGCCTGAACATCAACGAGAACTGCGGCTCGACCCACCCCGGGACCCTGTCCGAGGCGGTCCGCGCCTGCCGGGCCGACATCGGCATCGCCCTGGACGGCGACGCCGACCGGGTCATCATCTGCGACGAGAAGGGCGAGGTCATCGACGGCGACCAGATCATGGCCATGGTGGCGCTGGACTGGGCGCGCCGGGGCCGGCTGACCGGCGGCGGACTGGTCGCCACGGTCATGTCCAACCTGGGTCTGGAGCGGGCGTTGGCGGCCGAGGGCCTGACGCTGGAGCGCACCAAGGTCGGAGACCGCTATGTCATGGAGCGCATGAAGGAAGGCGGCTTCAACGTCGGCGGCGAGCAGTCGGGCCACATCATCCTGCACGACTACGCCACCACGGGCGACGGCCTGATGTCGGCGCTGCAGGTCCTGGCCGTGCTGGTCGAGAGCGGCCGTCCGATGAGCGAGCTGGCCCGCCAGTTCGACAAGGTGCCCCAGCTTCTGGAGAACGTCCGCTTCACCGCCGGCAAGCCGCTGCAGGACGCCGCGGTCAAGGCCGCCATCGCCGACGCCGAGGCCCGCCTCGCGGGGGTCGGCCGCCTGCTCGTCCGCCCCTCGGGCACCGAAAAGCTGATCCGCGTCATGGCCGAGGGCGACGACGAGGCGCTGGTGAAGTCGGTGGTCGCGGACGTGTCGGCGGCGGTGCGGGCGGCGGGCTAGGCCTCAGTCCGGCCGTCCCCAGTCGCTGACCGGCTGCGGCTCCGGCGCCAGTGTGGTCTCGCCATGGCGGTTCGGTCCGGGCGCGCCCCGCTGGGCCAGGATGATGATCAGCGTCACCAGCGCGACCATGTAGAGCGCGTTGTTGAGGAACAGCAGGCCGAACAGGCCGAAGTTCGGCGTCTCGCTGGCCATCATGTCCGTCATCATGATCGGAAAACCGATCGCGGCGATGCCGAGGAAGGGCACGGGCGTCAGGCCCCAAAGCGCCGTCATGTTGCGATCATGCAGGCGCCGCGACACCGCCGCCGCCAACAGGCTGATCGCCAGGACGACCGTCACTCCCATGACTCCGCCCAGGATGCGGAAGTCCGGCGTCGGCGGCGGCGGAAGCGGAGGCGGCTCCGCCTCGATCCGTACGGGGGTGTCGGGCGGCAGGTCTGGGTCGATCAACAGGACCGGTTGCGCGTCGGTATAGGCCTGCGCCTTCCCGATCAGATCGGCCATCACCCAGCTCATGCCCATGGCCTGGACGAGAAAGACCAGCGCGACCACCATGCCGACGTAGGGCCAGAACTCGCCGCGGGTATCGCGGCCCGAGAACTGCGTCAGCTTGCTGAAGCCTCGAATGATCGGATTGGCCATGCCGTCCCCCTTGATGACGGCTCCAGCCTATCGGGGGACGCCGGTCGGGGCCAGTCAGTCCCGGATCGGCTCCACCGTCAGCACCGTCGCGTCGCGCGCGCCCACCTCGCCGCGGGGGCAGGGACGCGGGTTGAACGACAGGTCGTTGCAGATGCGGACCTCGCGCAGCCGGTCGTCCTCCGTGACGGCGATATAGACCGCCTGGCGCGGCAGGCCCGGGTTGGCGCGGGCGAAGGCGTCGCGCAGCTCGCCCGCCGTGCGCAAGGCCCGCGGATCGGGCCGGACCAGCTTGTCGTACATGGCGGCCGATTGCTGGAAATAGGCCTCGGGCGTGTCCCAGCCGCAGGTGCCGTGCGCGGCCCATTCATGCTGCACCAGATCGACCGACGGCGTCCGGCACAGCTCGGCGCGGATGGTCTGGGGCGCCACCCGTGTCGCCGCCCGGCAATAGCGCGGATAGGGCCGCCCGTCCGAGTTCGGCCACAGCCCGTGCAGGGTCCAGCCGAAGCGGTTGGCGTCGCACGCCAGGTCGCCCTGGCCGTCCCCGCCGGTGCGGCAGGTCTCGGGCATCCAGGTCACCGCCAGCATGTGGAACAGGATCGGCCGGTCGGCCACGACCTCGTCGGGTCGGACATGCTCCATTTCCGGCGCGGGCAGCACGGCGGGCAGGCGGCAGGACTGCGCCGTCGCCGCGACGACGGCGGGCGCCGCCGGCTGCGTCTCGCAGGCGGTCAGCGCGGCGGTCGCGGTCAGCAGGCCGGCCAGCAGGATCGTGGGTCGGATACGCATCACGCCGGCTCCCGGTTCAGCGCGCTCAGGGCCTGGGCCACATCGTCGACCCGCTTGCGGATGTCCGGCACGGCGATGGTCTCCCAGAAGGTCGCGCGGGCCGGCGGTCCCAGCACGAACAGGCGCGGGTCGGCCGTTCCGTCGGCGTGCAGGACGCGTCCCTGCAGGTCCAGGTCCAGGCCCAGCCTCAGCGGATCCATCCGCGCGCGTCCGTCCGCCAGCAGGGGTCCGGTCAGCGGGTCCTTGGCCGGGTCGTGGCCCGGCCCGGTGCAGTCGATCAGCCAACGTCCGGTGATCGGCGGCTGTTCCGGCCCGCTGCGGGGGCGGAAGGTCAGGGTCACGGCTTCCGCGCCCTCCTCGATCCGCTTCACGCGGCCGGCGGTGATCGTCAGTCGG
Source organism: Brevundimonas sp. (assembly GCF_023259385.1). GTDB lineage: Bacteria > Pseudomonadota > Alphaproteobacteria > Caulobacterales > Caulobacteraceae > Brevundimonas. The sequence goes on from NZ_JAHFPF010000002.1 coordinate 14,995, forward strand.
CCTTCGTCCTCAAGGGCGGCGATGGCGGCGGCGATGGTGTCGGCGATCCGGTGCCGGTGGACGTCCCACCAGGGCCGAAGGTGGCGCACCAGCCGCGCCCGGGTCGGAACGTCCGCCGCCTGCCACAGGTCGGCGGTGATCGGCCTCAGCCCGTCCATGACCCCGCGCCAGTCGCCGTCCGCGGACAGACGCCGCGCTTCGTGAAGCCGTCGGGACGGGGCCGCGTGCAGCAGGTCGTCCGTGGGTTCGACATAGGCGTCCGGCCGGTTGTCGTGCCCCCGGGGCTTCAGCCCCCGTCGCGACAGCGCCCGCGCCCGGCCGCGCCAGCCGCGCGCCTGAAGCCACAGCACCATGTCCACCATCGTCAGCCCGGTGCCGACGACGATCACGTCGTCTTCCGGTCCGATGCGGTCCAGCGCGCCGGCGGCCCAGGGGTCGCCGATCACCCGGCCCGCCGTCCCGTCCTGGCCGGCGGCCGCCGTCTTCGGCGCCGGATTGCCGGTGGTCAGGACGATGGCGTCAGCTTTCAGGATCTGTCCGTCGGCCAGGCGCACCGCGTCGGTGTCGATACCGACGACCTCGCCCTTCACGGTCTCGATCAGGCCTGGGCGGGCGGCCCGCACCTCGGCCAGCCGATCCTGCACATACCGGCCGTACAGGCGGCGCGGCGCGAAGCCGTTCGGGTCGGCGCGGTCGGGGTGGTGGGTTTCCAGCCAGCGCACGAAGTCGCCGGGACGGTCGCTGATCGCGCTCATCCGGCTGGAGCGCACGTTCAGCAGATGCCCGTCGAACGGCGTCGAATAGGCGACGCCCAGGCCGAAATTCCCGGTGCGGTCGATGAGCGTCGAGGCGATTCGCCGTTCGGCCAGCCGCGCGGCCAGCATGGCGCCGGAGAAGCCTCCGCCGATGATCGCCACGCGCTCGATGGTCCGGGTCACGACGCCTCCTCCGTTGGCGGGGTTCTGGACCGCGCCGCCCGAGGGGTCAAACCCGGGTCACTGAACCTCGCAGCCGTAGGCCTCGCGGTAAGGACGGTCGAAGCAGCTCTGCAGGCGGCGCAGGGCGCGCGCGTTGATCTGGTTGCGCATCCCCTCCTGCGCCGACAGGGCCGTGACCGCGGCGTCCATCGCGGCCCGGTCCTTGGTCAGGAAGGCGTGGGTGCCCCGGGCGTAGGTGTTCCAGTCGAAATTGTCGGGCGTCATCTCTTCGTTGCGCATGGTGGTCGCCATCACCCGCGCCGCCTCCAGCTCCGCGCCCGCCGAGGCCAGGTACTGACCCAGGTGCCAGCTCACCACCTGCCTCTGGCGCTCGGTCAGTTCGGGACCGTGCAGCAGATAGTCCTCGCTGGCCCGCGCCGCCTCGACGTAGCACTCGCGCTCGCCCAGCTTGCGCGCCGTCCACGGCGTCACGCCCCGCTGGTCGAACGACTCGAAACTCAGGGTCCGGTTGGCGACCAGATGTTCGGGCGTCAGGGCGCAGCCGACGGCGGCGTCGGGCGCGGCCTGCAGGGCGAGGGCGGTCACGAGGGCGGCGAGCATGATCGGCTTCTCCGTTTATGGTGAAGCTTAATCTGTCCGCGCCATTGTGTCGGAATCAGGCCCGGCGGCTGACGTCAGATTTCCTGGTTGTAGGCGCCGACTTCCTTGTACTTCGCCAGGCGCGGCTTCACTTCCTCGCGGAACAGGGCCCGCATGTCGTCCTCGGATCGCATGCTTTCGACCACCACCACCAGCTCGGGCTTGTTGGACGAGGCGCGGACCAGGACCCAGCTGCCGTCCTCCAGGTGCACGCGCACGCCGTTGACGGTGATGGCCTCGACGATCTTGCGGCCCAGGATCGATCCGCCGGCGTCCGCCAGGGCCTGATACTCGGCCACGATCCGCTCCAGCACCTCGTACTTCAGCTCGTCGTCGCAGTGGGGCGACATGGTCAGGCTGGTCCAGGCGTCCGGCAGGGCGGCCTTCAGCTCGCTCAGCTTCTTGCCCGGATTGCGGTCCAGCATCGCCAGCACGGCGCCGGCGGCGACGATGCCGTCGTCATAGCCGTGGCCCAGCGGGGCGTTGAAGAAGAAGTGGCCCGACTTCTCGAAGCCCGCCAGCGCGCCCAGCTCGGCCGTCTTGCGCTTGATGTAGCTGTGACCGGTCTTCCAGTAGACGGTCTCCGCACCGTTGGCCTTCAGCACCGCGTCGGTCTTGTACAGGCCGGTCGACTTCACATCGACGACGAAGGTGGCGTTGGGGTGCAGGGCCGACAGGTCGCGGGCCAGCATCAGGCCGATCTTGTCGGCGAAGATCTCCTCGCCCGTGTCGTCCACCACGCCGCAGCGGTCGCCGTCGCCGTCGAAGCCCAGGGCCAGGTCGGCGCCGGTCTCGCGCACCTTGGCCGCCATCTGCACCAGCATGGCGTGGTCTTCCGGGTTCGGATTGTATTTGGGGAAGGTATAGTCCAGCTCGGTGTCCATCTCGATCACCTCGCAGCCCATCCGGCGCAGGGCCTCGGGGGCGAAGGCGCCGGCGGTGCCGTTGCCGCAGGCCGCGACCACCTTGATCGGCCGCGTCAGCTGAACCTTGGACACGATGTCGGCGATGTATTTCTCGCGGAAGCCCTCGATGCGCTTCAGGGTCCCGCCGGCGCGCGAGACGCCCTGGTTCTCCAGCACGATCTCCTTCAGGCGGCCGATCTCGTCGGGGCCGAAGGTCAGGGGCGGGTTGGCGCCCATCTTCACGCCGGTCCAGCCGTTCTCGTTGTGGCTGGCGGTGACCATGGCCACGCACGGCGCGCCCAGCTCGAACTGGGCGAAATAGGCCGTCGGCGACAGGGCCAGGCCGATGTCCAGCACCTCCATGCCGCCTTCCAGCAGGCCCAGGGTCAGCGCCTGCTTCACCGACAGGGAGTAGGAGCGGTAGTCGTGGCCGACCACGATCTTGGGCCGCTGGCCGATCTCGTGGATGTAGGTCGCCAGCCCCAGGCCCAGCGCCTGGATGCCCAGCAGGTTGATCTCCTTCTCCAGCACCCAGCGCGCGTCGTACTCACGGAAGCCGGTCGCTTTCACCAGCGGCGTGGTCTCGTACTCGGCGGTGTTCGGGCGAAGGTCGGCGCGAGGCTTCAGCATGGGTCGTCCTGGGTGGCCGGACCGGAGCGGTCGCGGCGGAGGTGCGCCTTGATAGCCCCGGGCGCTCGGGCGCCGCAACAACGCGCGAACGCCGTCATGGGCGCCGGGAACCGGACGTCGGCCCAAAGCTTGACCCTTCCGGACCCCGGGCCTACCCCCGACAGATCACAACCGGAGACCCGCATGCCTCGCCTGATCCTGCTGCGCCATGGCCAGAGCCAGTGGAACCTCGAAAACCGCTTCACCGGCTGGGTCGACGTGGACCTGACCGCCGAGGGCGAGGCGCAGGCGCGCAAGGGCGGCGAATTGATCGCCGGAGCGGACTTCCACCCCGCCGTCATGTTCACCTCCGTGCTCAAGCGGGCTAAGCACACCGGAGCGCTCGCCCTGGACTCGGCGGGTCTGAAGGATGTTCCGGTGATCGAGGACTGGCGGCTGAACGAGCGCCACTACGGCGGCCTGACCGGGCTGGACAAGGCCGAGACGGCGGCGAAGCACGGCGAGGACCCGGTGAAGATCTGGCGCCGCAGCTACGACATCCCGCCGCCTCCGCTGGCCCCCGGCGGCGAATGGGACTTCACCGCCGACCCCCGCTACGCCGGCAAGGCCATTCCGGACACCGAAAGCCTGAAGACCACGCTGGACCGCGTCCTGCCCTACTGGGAGGAGGCTGTCGCCCCGCGCCTGAAGGCCGGCGAGGACGTGCTGATCGCCGCCCACGGCAATTCGCTGCGGGCCATCGTCAAACATCTGTTCGGCGTGCCGGACGACCAGATCGTCGGCGTCGAGATCCCGACCGGCAATCCGCTGGAGATCGATCTGGACGGATCGCTCACGCCGACGGCCGCGCGCTATCTGGACGACAGCCGCGCCACGCCGCTGCCGCCGATTCCGGGAGCCTGATCATGACCAGCGCGCAGCAGGCGTCGGACGACATCCGCTTCATGGGCCGGGCCATCGCCCTGGCCAAGGCGCGGATGGGCCAGACCTGGCCGAACCCGGCGGTCGGCTGCGTGATCGTCAGGGACGGGGAGGTGGTCTCCGAGGCCGCCACCGCGCCCGGCGGCCGTCCCCATGCCGAGGAACAGGCCGTTCCGGCGGCGGGCGACAGGGCCAGGGGCGCCACCGCCTATGTCACCATGGAGCCGTGCGGCGCCCGGTCGTCGGGCCGCACCTCCTGCTCGCACTTCCTGATGGACGCCGGCGTCGCGCGGGTGGTCGTGGCCGCCGTCGATCCCTCGCCCTTCGCCTCGGGCCGGGGCGTCGAACGCCTGCGCAAGGCCGGGCTTGAGGTCGAGACGGGCCTGCTCTCGCAGGAGGCCGCCGTCCTCTACGAAGGCTATCTGCACCGCGTCGAGACGGGCCGCCCCATGGTCCGCGTCGACGACACCGGCGAGGGCTTCGACGCCCGCTTCGCCGCCTCCTCGCGCGCCGATCTGGCGACCGAGCTGAAGCGGCTGGGCGAGGCCGGCTACACCCGTCTGTGGGTCGGGCCGGGCGAATTGGCCGAGGCGCTGGACGAGCAGGGCCTGCTGACCCGATAGACTCGGCCTCAAAGTCGCCCGCGCTCAAGCAGGTCACGACCGCGTCGTGACCGACAGCGCACCAAAAAACGCCCTCACGCTTCCTTAAGCGGAGGCGTGCCATTCTGGCGCAATGTCGGGAAACACGGCTCAAACCCCTGCCGCCAGAAGGCGCATCACCCAACAGGAACTGGACGTCATCTGCGCCCGGCACGACCGCCTGTGGCAGGCCAAGCCCGGCGGCGCCCGGGCGGTGTTCGCCTGGATGGATCTGTCCGGACTATCGCTGACGGGCCGCAACCTCGCCGACGCCGATTTCGCCGCCGCCTGCCTGATCGGGTGTGATCTCTCCGGCTGCCGGCTGGACAACGCCACCTTCTTCGGCGCCGACATGCAGGACGCCGTCTTCCGCGACGCCAGCATGCGCCGCTCCGACCTGCGCGGCGCCTGCCTGCGCGGCGCCGACCTGACGGGCGCCGACCTGTTCGAGGCCGACCTGCGCGAAGGCGCCATCGCCGCCGCCGACGCCCGCCTGGGCTTCCGCGTCATCGAGGCCCGCTCCGTCCGCGACACCACGGCCCAAGGCGCCTGCCTGGCCGGCGCTAATCTGGAGCGGTCCAAGCTGACCGGCGTGGTCGCCGTCGCCGCCGACTTCTCCGACGCCATCATGAAGGACTGCAAGCTGGTCCGCGCCAACCTGAAGCAGGCCAGCTTCAAGGGCGCCAATCTGGCCGGGGCCGACCTCTCGGGCGCTGACCTGACCGGGGCCGACCTGCGCGACGCGGTGCTGGTGGGGGTCAAGTCCGCCATGTGGCGGACCGACGGGGCGGACATGGCCGGCGCCCTGACCGACGACAAATCCTCCGGCGAACCGGTCGGCAAGATGCCGGCCGCCGAAATGCTGTCCGAGCACGCCCAGTGGTGCGAGACCGGCGGCGCGTTGGGCCAGCCGTCCGTGTTCGACGGCGTCGATCTGCGGGCGCTGGGCTCGATCCGCGGCTACAACCTCACCGCCCTGTCGGCCAAGGGCGCCGTCTTCTACGGCCTCGACATGGGCGGGGTGCAGCTGCAGGGCGCGCATCTGGAAGGGGCCGATCTTCGCTCGGTCAATCTGCGCGGCGCCGACCTGCGCGGCGCGCGGCTGGCCCGGGCCCGCCTGGACGGCTCCGACCTGCGCGAGGCCCAGATGGGGCCGCTGATGATCGCCGCCGACCGCCTGCTGCCCGCCGACCTGACCGGGGCCAGCCTCAAGGGGGCGGACCTGTCGGGCGCGGACATGAAGCGCGCCAGCCTGGTCGACGCCGAACTGAACCGCCGCGCTCCAGGCCTGAAAAAAGGGGCGACGCACCGCGCCGCCCCTCAGGTCTTTTCTTGCCCTGTCGCCTATTGGCGGCTTGAGGGCGGATAGGCTTAGGCGGCGGTCTTCGCCTTCTTGCCTTCGATCAGCTTGGAGCCTTGGCCGATATCGATGCGGCGGGGCTTCAGGGCTTCCGGCAGTTCGCGGGCCAGGTCGATCGACAGCAGGCCGTTGACCAGGTCCGCGCCCTTCACGACCACATAGTCGGCCAGCTGGAAGCGGCGCTCGAAATCGCGCTCGGCCAGGCCGCGGTGCAGGAAGTTGCGCTCGGGCGGCGCGACGCCGTCGCCCGGCAGGTCGTTGGCGGCCTTGCGGCCGGTCACGGTGAGCAGGTTTTCCTTCACCTCGATGTTCAGCTCGTCGGGCTTGAAGCCGGCGACGGCCACCTCGATGCGATAGGCGTTCTCGCCCGTGGTCTCGATGTTGTAGGGGGGCCAGCCGTTTTCCTGGCTGGTGCGCGCGGCGCTCTCAAGCAGATTGGCCAGACGGTCGAAGCCGACGGCCGAACGGTACAGCGGCGAGAAATCATAGGTACGCATGGGTCATCCTCCTGAGGATCAGCAAGGGGACCGGTCCCGCGGTTTGTGCCCGGACCGGCGATGGGAGTTCGGCTCGTGCGGCCCGTGATCGGCCCCGCGCGCTCCGGAGGCCCCGACATCGGCGGCCTCGACGGATCAGATGGGAAGCCGCGTTTGGACGTCAAGACCGCGTGATCGTGTCGCGTCGAACGCGATGCGGCTTGCTCCACCGGACGGGGGCCGTCAGGGTCGCCGCCTCTTCTGAAGCTTCCGGGAAAACCGATGCGCCTGACCATACTGGCCGTGACCGCCGTCCTCGCCCTTCCCGCCACAGCGTTCGCGCAGGCCCTGCCCGCCCTGCCCAACCTCGACGAATCCGCGGCCCAGCGCTCGGCCCGTCGCGCGGCCATGGCCCCGCCGGTGCTTCAGGAAGACGCCGCGCTGCAGGCCGCCGTCGCCTCGGCGACCCGTCCCGAGGCCGACCGCGCCCGCGACGCCGCCCGTCACCCGTTCGAGACCCTGACCTTCTGGGGCCTGCACCCCAACATGACGGTGGTGGAGATCGAGCCGGGCCGCGCCGGCTGGTGGCGCAACATTCTGGAGCCCTACGCCGCGGCGACCGGCGGCCGCTACGTCCCGGTCAATCGCCCGCTGGAAGGCATGGGCGTCGAAGACGGAAGCGCCGACATGATCGTGGTCGCCCGCGCCCTGCACAACTGGCACCGCAGCAACCGCACCGCCCCCTATATGGCCGCCTTCTTCAAGGCGCTGAAGCCGGGCGGCGTGCTGGCCATCGAACAGCACCGCGGCGCCGAGGGCCTGAACGCCGACCAGACCGCCCCGACCGGCTATGTCTCGGAAAGCTACGTCATCCACGCCGCCCAGGCCGCCGGCTTCGTGCTGGAGGGCCGCAGCGAACTGAACGCCAACCCGAAGGACGACCACGACCATCCCTACGGCGTCTGGACCCTGCCGCCGACCCGCGTCAGCACGCCGCGCGACGGCGTCGCCACGGACCGCCCGACACCGCTTACCGAACAGGAGCGCGCCCAGTTCGACGCAGTCGGCGAGAGCGACCGCATGACCCTGCGATTCCGCAAGCCGGACTGAGCGATGTGCGTTTTGACCGCGCGGATGAACAGGGTTAAGCCCTCCGTTCCGGGGCGGGACCAAGGGCGTCCGGACCGTCCTGCGGGGGCCGTGCATGAATGATCTGAACGAGGCTTGGCGACGGCGTCCTTCACGCCGGAGCGTCCTGACCGGCGTTGCGGCCTCGGCCCTCGTCGGTCTGGCCGCATGCGGCAAGCGGGAAGAAACCGCCGAGCCGCCGACCACGCCCGACGGTCCGCCCAAGGGCTCGCTGGAGTGGGCCGTCGCCGGCCCCTGGCGCGCCCAGGACCGCAGCCGCGACGCCGCCCGTCATCCGATGGAGACCCTGCGCTTCTTCGGCCTGCAGCCGCGCATGACCGTGGTCGATTTCTGGCCCGGCAGCGGCTGGTACACCGAAATCCTCGCGCCCTATCTCGCCGAGGGGGCGGGCCACTACATCGCCGCCGGCTTCCAGACCGGACCGGGCGCCGATCCGGCGCAGGTGCAGCTGATGTCGGCCTTCCAGCAGCGCTTCACCAACGACCGCAAGCTCTACGGCGAAATCGAGCTGACCGCCTTCGGCCCGACCTCGGGGCCGGTCGCTCCCGCCGGCACGGCGGACCTGGTCCTGTTCATGCGCAACATCCACGCCTGGATGGCCGCGGGCATCGCCGAAAAGGCCTTCGCCGACGCCTGGGCCGCCCTGCGTCCCGGCGGCGTCCTCGGCGTTGAACAGCATCGCCTCGGCCCCGATGAAGATCAGGACCCGGCCGCGGCGAACGGATACGTCCAGGAAGCGTTCGTCAGGCAGCTGGCGGCGGAAGCCGGGTTCGCCTTCGTCGCCGCGTCGGAAATCAACGCGAATGAAAGGGATACCAAGGATCATCCCTTCGGAGTGGATACCTTGCCGCCGCTGCGCCTCACCGCGCCGCGCGGTTCGCCGCCGGATCCGGCCTTCAATCGTACGAAGTACGATGAGATCGGGGAAAGCGACCGCATGACCTTGAAGTTCAGGAAGCCTGAGTGAACCGAGCCGTCGCCTATGCCGCCAACGCGCCCCTGATGGGCGTTCCGGGCGCCTCTTCGCCTCCCGGCGGAGAGGGTGAGTGGTTCCGCGGGGCCGGGGGCTTGCGCCTGCGCGCCGCCTTCTGGACGCCCTCGGCCCTGGTGGCCCGCAAGCCGCGCGGCACCGTGGTGCTCAGCCCCGGCCGCACCGAGCCGATCGAGAAATATTTCGAGGTCATCGGCAATTTCCTCGCGCGCGGCTGGTGCGTCCTGGCCCACGACTGGCGCGGCCAGGGCCTCTCGGCCCGCCTGCTGCCGGACCGCCTCAAGGGCCATGCCCGGGCCGTGGAGGAATTCCTCGACGACTACGCCCGCCTGCTCGACGCCTTCGAAGGCCGGGCGCCCAAGCCCTGGGTCATGGTCGGCCATTCCATGGGCGGCTGCCTGAACCTGATGACGCTGGAGAACGGCGAGGACCGCTTCTCGGGGGCCCTGCTGTCCAGCCCCATGCTGCGCATCAAGACCGGCAAGCGGTCGATGTGGTCGGTCAAGCTGGCGGTGCGCTGGAACCTGCGCCACGGCAAGGCCGGGGACTATGTGCTCGACGACGCCGATGATCCCTTCGACCACACCTTCGAGAAGGACGCCCTGACGACGGACGAGAGCCGTTACGAGCAGTGGCGCCAGCAGCTCTTCGCCTGCCCGCACCTGGCCGTCGGCGGTCCCACCTGGGGCTGGCTGGCCTTCGGCCTGGACGCCGGCGAGCGCGCGCTCAAGCCCAAGGCGCTGAAGGCCGTCCGCATCCCCGTCGCCATCGTCCAGTCGGGCGAGGACGACCGCGTCTGGAAACAGACCAACAAATGGGCCGCCAAGCGGCTGGGCCGCGGCCGCTACATCGAGGTCGCGGGCGCCAAGCACGAAGTCATCATGGAGACTGACGACAAGCGCGCGGTCTTCCTGGAGGAGTTCGACGCCCTGGCGGCCTATGTCTCGCCGATCGAGGACCTGAGCCCGGTCGTCGTGACGCCCGAGCCCGCTGCGGTCGCGGAACCGGCCTCGGACCTGGGCTTCCCGCCGAGTACGGAACCCTCGGCCGCCTGAGCCCAGCCAGTGATAAGTGGTTAGTGATTAGTGGATGCTGGCTTCGAGGGCGGTAGTCGCCGTCCTGGCGCTGACGCCTGCCCCATCGAACCACTAGTCACTAACCACTAATCACTAGCTAGGCGCTGCCGCACGAAGACGGCCCTCCGCGTTACAGCGCCGCCCGCTTCAGCGTCACCAGCGCCTGATCGATCAGGCGTTCGTCGCCGACCGCCAGCACCTGCCCGCCGTCGTCCGGCTTCTGGCCGCGCCAGTTGACCACCTTGCCGCCCGCCGCCTCGATCACCGGGACCAGCGCCGACCAGTCCCATGGCTTCAGGCTGGTCTCGGCGACCAGATCCATCCGCCCGGCGGCGACCATGGCGTAGGCGTAGGCGTCGCACCCCAGCCGGGCCAGCCGCGCGGTGGCCCGCACCTGGGTCCAGGCGCCCAGTTCGGCGCCGTTGAAAATGTTGGGATCGGTGGTCGAGATGACCGCGTCGGTCAGCTTTTCGCAGGCGCGCACCTTCAGCGGCGTCTCCGCCCCGCCACGCAGCAGGCGCGCGCCCGACGGCCCGCCGATGAAGATCTCGTCCAGATAGGGTTGGGCGATCGCGCCCACCGTCGGCGTCCCGCCCACGCGCAGGGCGATCAGCGTCGTCCACAACGGCAGGCCCGAGATGAAGGCCCGGGTTCCATCGATGGGATCCAGCACCCAGACGAACTCGGCGTCCGGCCGGTCCTCGCCATACTCTTCGCCGATCACGCCGTGGTCGGGATAGCGTTCGGCGATCAGCTTGCGGATCGCCGCCTCGGCCTGTTTGTCGGCCTCGGTGACGGGATCGAACCCGGCGGCGCCGCCCTTGTCCTCATGTCCGATGTCGGACCGGAAGAAGGGCAGGGTGACGGCCGCGGCCGCCTGCGCCAGTTCGACGATGAAACGCTCATGTTCGGTCATGGCAGGCGGCATACCCACGCGCCGCCCGCCTGTCACCGGATGATCGCCGTCCACGCGCCGTGCAATGCCCGTGAGACGGCCGCCCGGGCGCTGTGCAACGCGCCATGGGGGAACTCGAACCTGCCCTCAAGAAGCGCGACCGCGCGTTAGGGCAAGCATAAAGCCCTCAGGCAGCGCGCCGCCGCGCGGCGCGCGATGGGGCAAGAAAAGACATCAGGCCGGCTCGCCGCCTTCCGCGTGCAGCGACTTGGCCAGGTCCAGCAGGCGGCGGCGCGGACGTTCGCCCAGTTGATAATAGGCCTGGATCAGGTCGAGCGTTTCCTTGCGGGAAAACATCTCGCCGCCCTGGCTGGCCGCCTCCCGGCGTTCCATGGCCTCTTCCAGGCCGTCGTAGAAATAGCTGATCGGCGATTCCAGGGCCTCGGCCAGCTGCCACAGGCGGGCGGCCGAGATGCGGTTCGCGCCGCATTCGTATTTCTGGATCTGCTGGAAGCGGATGCCGACCTGCATGGCCAGCTGCTGCTGGGTCAGGCCCAGCAGGCGGCGGCGGCGGCGAAGACGGCGTCCGAGGTGAAGATCGATGTCCGAAGCCATGGTCCGGGTCCCTGGTGCGATGTCCCGATGCGGGACGGCTCGCCCTCCAAGGGGCAAGGGGCGTGCCGGGCTCGCGTCCCGGGGGATTACGGAAAAACAGGGTTCGCCACGGTCAAGGCAACCCAAGCGAAGCGGGGGCGTTCGTTGCTCGAGCGTTGCTTTGTGGAGAAAGCTGAAATGAACATCATCTTCTGGATTATCGTCGGCATCATCGCCGGTTGGCTGGCCGAACAGATCATGGGCCGCAACCACGGCCTGCTGACCAATCTGATCGTCGGCATCGTGGGCGCCCTGATCGGCGGCTTCATCGCCAACGCCCTCGGCTTCGCCTGGGGCGGCTGGATCGGTTCGACCATCGTCGCCACCCTCGGCGCGATCATCCTGCTGTTCCTGCTGGGTCTGGTGAAGCGCAAGGCCTGATCGACCGGCGAGAACCAACGAAAAAGGGCGGCTCCTTCCGGAGCCGCCCTTTCTTTTCGCCTCAGCCGATCAGTTGCTCGGCGGCGTGGCCGGTTCGGCCGGCTCGGCCGGCGGTTCGGCGGGCGCAGCCGGTTGAGCCGCGTCGGTGATGGCCGGGGCCGCGGAGAACTGCGAAGCGGACCAGCCCACGGCGACGCCGGCGCCGTCCTGGCGCACGCCGCCGGACACGGGCACGCCGCGCAGGACGCCGTCCGAACCGCGAACGGTCAGTTCCTGGCCCGCCGGGGTGTTGCGGGCGCCTTCAAGCTTGCCCAGCACCGCGCCGTCCGAGCCCTTCACGTCCGAACCGGGTTGGAGCTCGAGAGCCTGTGATTGTTCAGCCGCCGGCGGGGAGGCCGGGGCGGGGGTTTGCGGGGTGGCCGTGCTGTCCTGGGCGAACGCGGGAGCGGTCATGAGGAGCAGGCCGGCGACGCCAGTGAGGAGCGCGGTCTTTCGCATGATGTCAGCCTCGATCAACGCGGGCGGAAGCGCCCACCTGGGCCAAACACCCTCTGTTTCGGTTTGTTTCAGGCGCCCAGAAATGACCTTGGGCTTGCCGTGATTGGCCGATTCCGGCTCTACGAAAGGCATGGGGAAGGGAAAGACCATCCGCCGCGGACTGGCGGCCCGGGCGGCCGGGCTGGCGCTCGAGGTGTCGCCGCAGGTCTTCGCCATGCTCGCCGTCGCCGCCGGGGCGGTGATCCTGGTCTCGGGCGCGACCCCCGCCTTCGCCGATCGCCTGGCCACCGTGCGCGCCTTCCTGCCGCCGGTGCTGATCGACCTGTCCCACTTCGCGGCCAGCATCGCGGGCTTCCTGCTGCTGCTGCTCTCCGCCGGCCTGTGGCGGCGCCGGCGCGGGGCCTGGCTGGCGGCTCTGGTGGTGTTGCTGGGCGGCGCGGCCTTCTCCCTGCTCAAGGGGCTGGACTGGGAAGAGGCGATCGAGCTGACGGCCCTGGCCCTGATCCTGGCCCCCTGCCGCCCGGCCTTTGACCGCAAGTCCCGCCTGTTCGAGGCGCTGTCGCCGACCTGGGTCGTGCTGGTGGTGGCGGTCGTGGCCGGAACGCTGTGGCTGGGCTTCTTCGCCTATCGGGACGTGGCCTATACCGATGACCTGTGGTGGAGCCTGCTGATCGATCGGGAGGTTTCGGGCTTCCTGCGCGCGGGCGCCGTCCTGGCCCTGCTGGCCGTCGTCATCGCCGGGCGCTCGCTGGTCTCGGCTCCGGGCGCGCGCAGGCATGGCCCCGCCGCCCCGGACCAGGTCGAGCGCGCCCTGTCGGTGCTGCGCGACGGTCAGGGGGTAGCCCCCGACGCCTGGCTGGCGGCGCTCGGCGACAAGGCCCTGATGTTCAGCCCCTCGGGCCGCGCCTTCATCACCTATCGGGTGCGCGGCCGCCGCTGGATCGCCATGGGCGAGCCCGCAGGCCCCGCCGAAGAGCGCCTGCCCCTGCTCTGGGCCTTCGCGGAGATGGCCGACAGCTACGGCGCCGCTCCGGTCTTCTATGCGGTCGGCGAGGCGGCGCTGGCCGATCTGGCCACCCTCGGCATGGCCATGCGCAAGGTCGGCGAGGCCGCCCTGGTCGACACCCGCGCCTTCTCGCTGGAGGGCAAGTCGCGCCAGAACCTGCGCACCGCCGTCAATCGCTGCGAGCGCGACGGCGCCGCCTTCGACCTGTTGCCGCCGGGCGACGCCCTGATCTTCGCCGACCAGCTCAAGGCCGTTTCCGACGCCTGGCTGGCGCATCACAACGGGTCGGAGAAAGGCTTCTCCCTCGGTCGCTTCGACCCGGCCTATCTGGCGCTCAACCCCGTCGCCGTGGTGCGGCAGGGCGGGCGGATCGTCGCCTTCGCCAACCTGCTGCCCGGCACGGACCGGGTGGCCGTGGACCTGATGCGCTTCACGCCCGACGCCCCTCCCGGCGTCATGGACTATCTGTTCGTGCGGGCCATCCAGTGGGCCGGGGCCCAGGGCTATCCCGTCCTCGACCTGGGCATGGCTCCGCTGTCGGGGCTGGAGGATCGCCGCCTCGCGCCGGTCTTCGCCCGCGTCGGGGCGCTGGTCTTCGAGGAGGGCGGGGCCCTCTACGGCTTCGCGGGCCTGCGGGCGTGGAAGTCGAAATTCGGCCCGGACTGGCGGCCGCGCTTCATCGCCGCCCCGGCCTCGACCCCGCTCGCCTTCGCCCTGCTGGACGTGGCCCTGCTGACCAGCGGCGGCTGGCGCGGCATGCTGGGCCTGAATGCGAAAAGGGCGGACCCTGCGGCCCGCCCTTCAAGTGCTTCGGCTGTCGCGGAAGACTAGTCTTCCTTCACGCGGCGCTTGCGGAACGAGGGGTTCAGCACGGCCTTGCGCAGGCGGATCGACTTCGGCGTCACTTCCACCAGCTCGTCGCTCTCGATGTAGGCGATGGCCTGTTCCAGCGATGGACGGCGCGGCGGGGTCAGGCGCACGGCCTCGTCCTTGCCGGAGGCGCGGACGTTGGTCAGCTGCTTGCCCTTGATCGGGTTGACGTCCAGGTCGTCGCCGCGCGAGTTCTCGCCGATGATCATGCCCTGATAGGTCTTCTCGCCGGCGCCGACGAACATCACGCCGCGGTCTTCCAGGTTCCACAGGGCGAAGGCCGCCGTGTCGCCGTCCGAGTTCGAGACCAGCACGCCCTTCAGACGGCCTTCGATGGGGCCCTTGTGCGCCTCATAGTGGCTTAACACGCGGTTCAGCACGCCCGAGCCGCGCGTGTCGGTCAGGAACTCGCCCTGGTAGCCGATCAGCGAACGCGACGGGCACATCAGCTGGATGCGGGTCTTGCCCGCGCCCGACGGGCCCATGTCCTTCAGCTCGGCCTTGCGGGTCGACAGCTTCTCGATGACCACGCCGGTGTACTCGTCGTCGACGTCGATCATGACGTCCTCGATCGGCTCCAGGCGCTCGCCGTTCTCGCCGGTCTGATAGACCACGCGCGGACGGCTGATCGACACTTCGAAGCCTTCGCGGCGCATGTTCTCGATCAGAACGCCCAGCTGCAGTTCGCCACGGCCGGCGACTTCATAGGCGTCGGCGCCGGCGGTCTGCGTCACGCGGATGGCGACGTTGGCCTCGGCTTCCTTCAGCAGGCGGTCGCGGATGACGCGCGACTGGACCTTGTCGCCTTCGCGGCCGGCCAGCGGGCTGTCGTTGACCGAGACGGTCATGGAGATGGTCGGCGGATCGATCGGCTGGGCCGGCAGGGCGTCCATGACTTCCAGGGCGCACAGGGTGTCGGCCACGGTCGCCTTGGACATGCCGGCGATGGCGACGATGTCGCCCGCTTCCGAACCTTCGTCCAGGGCGGTGCGCTTCAGGCCGCGGAAGGCCAGGACCTTGGTGATCCGGCCCTGTTCGATCTGCTTGCCGTCGCGGTCCAGCGCCTTGATGGCCATGCCGGGAACCGCTTTGCCGCTCTCGATGCGGCCGGTCAGGATGCGGCCCAGGAACGGGTCGGACTCGATCAGCACGTTCAGCATCTGGAACGGCTTGTCCTTGTTCTCCTGCACCTTCGGCGCCGGGACGTGCTCGACGATCAGGTCGAACAGCGGCGCCAGGGTGTCGGACTTCTCGTTCATGTCCAGCGTCGCCCAGCCGTTACGGCCCGAGGCGTAGATGTGCGGGAAGTCCAGCTGCTCCGGCGTGGCGCCGATGGCTTCGAACAGTTCGATGGTTTCCAGGTGCACGCGGTCCGGATCGGCGTGGGCGCGGTCGACCTTGTTGATGCAGAGGATCGGACGCAGGCCCATCTTCAGGGCCTTGGTCAGGACGAATTTGGTCTGGGGCATGACGCCCTCTTCGGCGTCCACCAGGATGACGCAGCCGTCCACCATGCCCAGGATGCGCTCGACCTCGCCGCCGAAGTCGGCGTGGCCCGGGGTGTCGATGATGTTGATGCGGGTCTCGCCCGCCTTGCCGTTCCACAGCACCGAGGTGGCCTTGGCCAGGATGGTGATCCCGCGCTCTTTTTCCTGGTCGTTGGAGTCCATCGCGCGCTCGGTCGTCGCTTCGTTGGCTCGGAACACGCCCGACTGGGCCAGCAGTTGATCGACCAGGGTCGTCTTGCCGTGGTCAACGTGGGCGATGATGGCGACGTTGCGCAGATTCATTTGAGTATCGCGAATGGGCGGCCGGAACGGTTCGGGCCGCTGGGTCAGGGCGTAAATGCGGGAAGGCGCGCGCCTCTTACCGAAGCGCGCGCCGAAAAGCCAGCATCACCGGTTTGTGAGGCGGATTGAGGGCCGGTCCGCGGCCCTTGGGTCACGCCGCCGGGGCTTCCTCCTCCGGAGCCCGGGAATCGGGAACGGCGGGCTTCCTGAGAAGCAGCCGGAGCAGCGGCCAGCAAAGCGCGGCGCCCCCCAGCATCAGGCTGGCGCTGAACACGGGAAGCAACCAGGGCCAGGCCGGAGGCTCGGGCGAGCGCGCCAGGGCGATCCCGATGAAGATCGACGCGATCCCAAGGGCGACGAGCGACAGCCCCAGGATCGCCAGAACGCCCAGCGGCGCATAGACCCGCCAAAATCGTCGGGGCGAGGGAAACGGCCCCGCCCGACCGATCGCTCTCGAGTTCAGCCACAGGCGCCAGATCAGCAGGGCGGAGAAGCCCATGCTCCCCGCCGCCATCAGCCAATGTCTCGGCGACGTCGGAACCAGGACGGCGCTGCTGATCCAGCCCCCCGCCATCAGCAGGGCCAGCGGCAGGGTGATCCAGTAGAATACGACCACGGACCCCCGGAAGACCCTCAGGGCCTTCCGGGCGCGCGGGGCGGGGGCGGCCCCTTCGGTCAAACCTTGGCCGACTGGCGGATGACCCAGTTGTACAGGCCGAAGGTCAGGACCACGAAGGCCGCGATCCCCGCCAGCATGGCCGGCCAGGCCGACCCTTCCGGCAGCATGGCGAACGGCGCGTCATTGCCGGTCCCCACGATCACGCCGGCGGTCATCACCAGGAACAGGCTCTCGCCGACGATCAGGCCGGACGCCAGCAGCACGCCCATGCGGCGGCCGACATCGGCGAAGCGGGTGCTCTTGATCGCCTTGTCGTAGATCCAGCCGCAGACGGCGCCGACGACCAGCATCGTGGTCACGGCGGCGGGCAGGTAGAAGCCGATGCCGACGGCCAGCGGCGGCAGCTTGACCTTGCCCTTGGTCGCCTTGTTCAGCACCGCGTCCAGTACGATGATGACCACGCCGATCACCGCGCCCAGGCCGATCAGGTCCCAGCGCAGGCCGCCTTCGATCACGCCCTTGGCCAGGGCCGAGATCAGCGTGGCCTGCGGCGCGGCCAGCGGCGCGTCGGCGATGCCCTTGGGTCCGCCCGCGAAGCCGAAGGCCTGGTTGAGCAGGTTCAGGATCACCGGGATCACGATGGCGCCGGCGCCGACGCCGATGATCAGGGCCACCTGCTGACGCCAGGGCGTCGCGCCGACCAGCTGGCCGGTCTTCAGGTCCTGCAGGTTGTCGTTGGCGATGACGGCCACGGCGAAGACCACGGCGGTCACGATCAGGGCGAAGGCCACCACCGACGGATCGGCGGGCACGCCGGCCAGGGCCAGCACGCCCAGCAGCAGGACCGAGGCGATGACGATGGCCAGGATGCCCACGCCCGAAACCGGGCTGTTCGACGAGCCGATCAGGCCGGCCATGTAGCCGCAGATGGCGGCCACGGCGAAGCCGATGACGATGACATAGACCAGGCCGCCGCCGACCAGCAGGGCGGTCGATCCGGCCAGGGTCGGATTGCCCTGGGCGAACAGCGCCAGGATGGCCGCGATGCCGACCAGGCAGACGACCGACAGGCCGGCCACGATGTTGATCGGGATGTCCTGCTCGGTGCGGTCCAGCACCTCGCCGCCCTGGCGGCGGCGGTTGGCGGCCAGCGCCGAGGTCAGGCCGCCGATCAGCGGTCCGGCCAGTTTGATCAGGGTCCAGATCGCGGCCACGCCGATGACGCCGGCGCCCATGAAGCGGACTTCCTTGGCCCAGACGGTGCTGGCCAGTGTCTCGGCCTCCACGCCCACGGGCAGGGTCGTCGCGATGGACGGGATATTGTGCGCGGTCAGCCAGGCGATGGTGTCCGGGCTGGTCAGCAGGGGCACCGCGATGCACCAGGCCAGGATCAGGCCGAACAGCTGGGCCAGGCCCACGGTCAGGCCGATCAGGTGGCCGGCGCCCAGCAGGGCGAACTGCATGCCGAAGCCGATGCCGGTCGCGCCGCCGCCCAGCGCCGCCGGCAGCTTGATGAATTTGGCCGCCTCGCCGGCGAACACCCGGCCCGCCACCAGCAGGGCGTAGCCCGCCGAGGCCACGGCGCCGGCGATCACGACCCACAGGCCGGCCGCGTTCTCACGCACCGCGCTCTCGGTCTGCTCGGCGCCGCGCGACCCGACGGTCAGCACCTCGGCCGCCGCCACGCCCTCGGGGTAGGGCAGGCCGGCTTCGACGACCAGCGCCCGGCGCAGCGGGATCGAGAAGGTCACCCCCAGCACGCCGCCGAAGATACAGATCGCCACCGACTCCCAGAACGGGAACTCCAGCCACCAGCCGACCATGACCAGGCCGGGCAGCACGAAGATGATCGAGCTCATGGCCCCGCCGACCGAAGCCACGGTCTGGACGGTCATATTCTCCCAGATGGTCGAGGTGCGGAACGCCCGCAGGATCGCCATGGAGATCACCGCCGCCGGAATGGCGGAGGCGAAGGTCAGCCCGACCTTCAGGCCCAGATAGGTGTTGGCCGCGGTGAAGACCACGGCCAGCAGACAGCCCAGGATCACCGCCCGGATGGTCAGTTCGATGCGCTTGCCGCCGGTCGCGGCGGGCGTGTTGGTGGCGTCCGTCATTGCGGCCCTCTCCCTTGTTGCGCGGACCTAAACCGGAAATGGTTCAGGCGTCGAGAGGGCGCGCGCGATTGACAGGCGTACCGGCGCGGCGGAGCTTCGCCGAAACGGGAGAGGGACCCCATGCGCAAGACACTGACGGCCGCCGTGATCGGCCTGCTCTGCATCGGCGGCGCCGCGAACGCCCAGGGCTCGCCTGAGGTGCTGGTCAAGGCGCGGCAGGCGGGCATGGCCCTGTCCGGCTCGGTGGTCGGCGGCATCAAGGCGGCCATCGACGCCGGCCAGGCGCCCTCGACCCAGCGCAACGCCGCCCGCTCGCTCGCCCGCTGGTCTCACACCCTGCCCGAGCTTTTCCCGGAGGGGACCGACCCGGCCTCGCTGGAGACCGGCGCCCAGCCCGCGGTCTGGACCGACCGCAACGGTTTCAACGCCAAGGCCGCCGAGTTCGCCGCCGCCGCCGACCGCCTCGCCGAACTCAGCCAGGGCGAAGACGCCGCCGCCTTCTCCGCCCAGTGGACCGTCGTCCGGAGCAACTGCCAGAGCTGCCATTCGGTCTACAAACAGTAGGCGCGCGCCCGGTCAGTGATTAGTGGTTAGTGATTGGTGGTTCGATGCGGCGCGGCCGGTTCCCACTGAGGCGACGACCGTCGTGCTCCAACCACTAACCACTACCCACTAACCACTGGCGCAGCCCTCCCATGCCCGAACTCCCCGAGGTCGAAACGGTCCGTCGCGGCCTGCAACCGGTGCTCGAGGGCGCCCGGCTGGACCGCGTGCGCCAGAACCGTCCCGACCTGCGCTTCTCGTTTCCCGACCGCTTCCCGGAACGGCTGGACGGGGTGACCGTCGAGCGGATCGACCGCCGGGCCAAATATCTGCTGATGCGGCTATCGACCGGCGAGACCTGGGTCACCCACCTGGGCATGACCGGCCGCTTCACCCTCGACGGGCGTCAGCTGGGCGAGTTCGAGGAGCCGGCGCCCATCGCCGGCAAGCACGAGCATATGAGCTTCTGCGCCACCAAGGGCGGCGCCACCCACCGCATCGGCTTCGCCGACGCCCGCCGTTTCGGCTTCATGGGCCTGATCCCCACCGACCAGGTCGAGGCCCATCCGTGGTTCGCCGGCATGGGGCCCGAGCCGCTCGGCAACGGCTTCTCCGGCGCGCATCTGGCCGAGGTCTTCTCCGGCAAGAAACAGAACATCAAGGTCAGCCTGCTGGATCAGCGGATGGTCGCGGGCCTGGGCAACATCTACGTCTGCGAGGCCCTGTACCGCGCCCGCATCTCGCCCCTGATCGCGGCGGGCAAGGTCTCGAAGCCCCGGCTGGAGATCCTCGCCGCCGAAGTCCGAAATGTCCTCAACGACGCCATCGCCGCGGGCGGCTCGACCCTGCGCGACTTCGCCAACGCCGAGGGCGGGCAGGGCTATTTCCAGCATCGCTTCGACGTCTACGGCCGCGAGGGCGAGCCCTGCCGCGGAGACGGCTGCACGGGTGTCGTCAAACGCATCGTCCAGGGGGGGCGCTCGACCTTCTACTGCCCCAGCTGCCAGAAGCGCTGACCATGCCGATCCGCATCGCCCTCATGCGCAGCATCCTGATCAACGGCCGACGCGTGAAGGGCGAGGAGGCGAGGGGGCTGGCCGAAACCGTGGGCGCCGCCGACGTCCGCTCGGTCGGCGCCACCGGCAACCTCCTGTTCCGCTCGCGCAAGGCGCCCGCGACCCTGGAGCGCGAGCTCGAGGCCGCCTGCGCCGAACTCTATGGCCGCCCGACCGAAATGGTGGTCAAGACCGTCGAGGAATGGCGCGCCTTGCTGCAGGCCAATCCCTTTCCGGACAGGACGGCCGCCGCGCCCGCCCGCGTCCTGGTCTGGGCCATGCGCGAGCCGCTTCCCGACGCGGGCCTCGACCAGCTGCGCCGCCGCGCCTCCGCCGACGAACAGGTGGAACGCACCCGGTCCGGCGACATCTACATGTGGTTCGGCGGCGAGGATCCCAACGCGTCCAGGCTGCCGGCCGGCTTCGGCCTGAAGGCTCTCGGCGCGGTCGGCACCAACCGCAACTGGAACACCGTGATGAAGATCACCGCCGTGCTCGACCAGATGGAGGCCGCGACATGACCCACCGCATCATCCTGTTCCGGGGCATGAACACCGGCGGCGTCCGCGCGCCGGTCGGCGAGCAGCGCGCCATGGCCGAAGCGATGGGCCTGAAGAACCCCCGCACCCTCGCGGCCAGCGGCAACCTCGTGGTCGAAAGCGGCAAGGGAACCGCCGCGCTGGAAGCCGACATCGAGGCCGCCATGGAAAAGACCTTCGGCCTGAAGGTCGCCGCCATGGTCCGCACGCCCGAACAGTGGTCGGCCCTGATCGCCGCCAACCCCTTCCCCAGGGAGGCCGCCGCCCATCCCGCCAAGGTCGTCGCCATGGTCATGAAGGACGGGATCAAGCCCGGCGCGGTCGAGGCTTGCCGCGACCTAGCCGCGGGCGGCGAGGCGGTCCAGGCGATCGACGACGTGCTCTATTTCTGGTTCCCGAACGGCCAGGGCGAATCCGCCATCTTCAAGAAGGCCACGCCCCGCATGCTCGGCATGGGCACAGGCCGCAACTGGAACACGGTGCTGAAGCTGGGCGAGATGGCGGGAGTGGGATCATGAGCCTGCGAGAGAAACAACTCTGGGCCAGCCTGGCTGCGGGGCTTGTGGTCTGGGGCGCCTATGCGGTGTGCGTCGTCCCGATCCTGCTCGATCCCGGCCATCCCCATCCCGCCCGTGCGACCGGTCTGGCCTTCCTCGTCGCGCTCATTGTCTTCGTGGTCGTTGAGGGCGCCCTGGCCGGCGCCATGGCCTGGTTCCAGCGCCGCCACCGCCCGGCCCAGGACCAGGCCCTGACCGACGCCGCCCTCGTCGCGGGCCAGGTCGCCCTGGTCGTCCTGATCGGGCTGGTGGTCCTGACCCTGATCGGCCTCTGGCTCTTCGCGGTCTGGATCGAGAGCCAGTATGCGGTTGGTGTGGGCGCCACCCTCCTCAGCCGCGCCCCCATGCTGCTGGCCAATCTGCTGCTGCTCGAGATCATCCTCGCCGAAGGCGTGCGGACCATCCTCACCCTTCTGCTGGTCCGGCGACGCTGAGGCGGCTTTCGCCGGGATGAGCGGATGGGTATGCAGACCGCAGACTTCTGGAGAGCTTCCATGGCCGACACCTACGCCAACATCCTCATCGAGCGTCACGCCGACGGCTATGCGGTGGTCACCCTGAACCGGCCCGAGGCGCTGAACGCCCTGAACTCGGCCCTGTTCAAGGACCTCGCCGATTTCCTGGACAGCGTCGAGCAGGACGACAGCGTCCGCTGCCTGATCCTGACCGGTTCGGGCGACAAGGCCTTCGCCGCCGGCGCCGACATCAAGGAGATGGCGGACCAGTCCTACGCCCAGATGTACACGGGCAACTATTTCGCCCTCGGCCACGACCGCATCACCCGCTTCCGCAAGCCGATCATCGCCGCGGTCAACGGCTTCGCCCTGGGCGGCGGCTGCGAACTGGCCATGCTGTGCGACTTCATCGTCGCCAGTGAGAAGGCGAAGTTCGGCCAGCCCGAGATCAACCTCGGCGTCGCCCCCGGCATCGGCGGCTCCCAGCGCCTGACCCGCCTGGTCGGCAAGTCCAAGGCCATGGACATGGTCCTGACCGCCCGCATGATGGACGCCGCCGAGGCCGAACGCGCCGGCCTCGCCTCCCGCGTCTTCCCCCACGAGACCCTGCTGGACGAGGCCCGCAAGATCGCCGCGAAGATCGCCTCGCAGAGCCCGCTGGCCGTCATGGCCAACAAGGAAATGGTCAACGCCGCCCTGGAGACGACGTTGACCCAGGGCGTCCAGTTCGAACGCCGCCTGTTCCACAGCCTCTTCGCCTTCGAGGATCAGAAGGAAGGCATGGCGGCCTTCGTCGAGAAGCGGAAGCCGAACTTTACGGGACGCTGATCTCGGTCTGAACGCCCGGCGCCTGTCGCTCCGTGAAGGCCACGGTCGCGGTCAGGTTCCGGGCGGTCCCCTGCGAGCCCGGGGCCAGCCGGATCAGCGCGGGCGCGGATGAGCGGCGGATCGCCCCGTCCGGGCCATGGATGTCGGCGACCAGCCGATAGGTGCGGACGCCTTCGCCGATGCCCGGGAACTCCGCCCGCGTCAGCGGAATCCGCACGCCGTCCGCCGGGTCGATCGCCACGGTCTCGGCGACCGGCCGGTGGTTGTCGCCGATCAGGGCCACGCGCAGCTGTTCGTCCGGCGCCAGTTTCGATGCGACCCCCTCGATCTCGACCGGCATCCAGGTCACCACCGGGTTGGCCGGCGCGGCCTGGGCGCGTACCGCGACCGGGCTCGGTCGGGCGTCGCAAGGGAAGGCCTGCGCCATCGCCCGTTCGGCGTAGCCGTGGGCGCCTTCGTCCGTGCGTGCCGCCAGCCGGCGCATGACCCGCCGTCCGCCCTCGACATAGGCGGCCAGCGCTGCGCCTCGATCAGCGCCGGGCGTCGTCGTCTCGGCGGACGGGCAGACTCCGGCCTTGTCGATCTGGGCGAACATGACGCCCGCGCAGAAGCCGTCATCCAGCGGATCGGTCGAGGCGCAGACCTCGCGATAGCCTTGCGCCGACAGGCCGCGATAACGGGCCTGCTGATCCTGTGACAGCGGGCGGGCTGTTTGCGGCGACGGCCGGGCGGCCTCCTGTTTCGGCGCGATACTCAGGCTGGCGTCGGTCCGGTCGATACGGTCGCTGATGCGGACCTCGGCTTCCCGCTGCCCGGCCAGGGCGGCGGTCGTCGCGCCGGTCGCGGCCAACAGGGCGATCCCGGCGGCGGCGGCGATCAGTCGGGCCCGGCGGCCGGCGGGCGCGGCGGGGGTCAGGACGGCTTTCAGGCGATGCATGGCGGTGGTCCTTCCGGCGCCGGTGAAGGTGAGGGCGAGCGTCTGCGGACCGGCGCGGTTCCGCAGGGCCTCGATCAGGGTCTGGGCGTAGGCCCGACGGGTTTCCGGCCCGGCGTCGGCCAGGGCGATGGCGTCGCAGGCCTCTTCCCGGGCGGCGGCCCGGCGGAGGCGCAGCAGGGGCATCAGGGGATTGGCCGCCAGCATCGCCAGCACCAGTTCCTCGACCCACAGGGCGCGGTGGTCGCCCCGCTTCAGATGGGCCAGTTCATGCGCGATCACGGCGCGGGCCACGCCGGCGTCGCCTGTGGTGAAGCTCACCGGCAGCACCAGTCGCGCCGGACGCAGGCCGGCCAGCAGGGCTTCGGGCGCGGCCGCGCTGATTACGACCGGGGGCGGGGCGATCGCCAGCCCGCGGGCCGCGTCGCGGACCGTCTCCATCGTTCCGGCGTCCGGCGTCTCGCCGGTCCGGATCAGAAGGGACAGCCGCCGGGCGCGCAGCATCAGGGCCGCGATCCGCAGAACGGCCAGCAGGATCGCCATGGCGAC
>NZ_JAHFPF010000159.1 GCF_023259385.1 Brevundimonas sp.
CCTTGAAGTAGAAGCGCTGCCACGCCTCCTTGGCCGCGTCGGGATCGCCCGAGGCGAGGCGGTGGTTGAAGTCGCTGCGCGCCTTCAGCCAGGCGTCGTACTGGCCCTTCATGGTCGGATTGGACTCCAGCGTCCGGATCACCGGCTGGAAGGCCTCGACCTTGCGGTGCTCGACCGGGGTGATGAAGCAGAAGGGCTCGCCCTTCTCGAACCTGATCTTGCCCGGGCGGGTGAAGGCCCAGTTCATGGTGAAGGGGAAGGGCAGCCAGTCGGTCTCGATCAGGCCGACCAGCGGCTGGATGCCGTCCTTCACATGGTTGGGCGCGCCCCCCGCCAGCATCCCCCAGCCCGGCGGCGTGCGGAACAGATACTGCGGATGCAGGGTCAGGATGCCGCGCGTGAAGTGGGAGGTGACGAAATGGGCCACGTTCGGCGTCGTCCGCTCGGGCGTGATGACGATGTCGGCCTGGGTCGGCCCGCCGTTCCACTCGGCCGTGAAGCCGAACGGGCACAGGATCTCCCAGCCCGTGGTGTTGGCCATGTTCAGCGGCAGGCAGCGGTAGGGATGCCGGCTGGCGAAGGCGTCCATCCAGTCCCGCGACACCCGGCCGGGCACCAGGTCCGGCGGCTGCGGCGCCATCGGGTAGCATTCCAGTTCCACAGGCGGTCTCCGGCGGGTAAGCGAAAGCGTCCCTCTCCTAACGACGCCTCATGACCGAAGACAACCCGAACCCGCCCGAACCGCTTTTCAACCGTGACCGCCTGCTGGCGTGGATGGCCGAGCACGGGATCGAACAGGTCACCCATGACCATCCGGCCGTCTTCCGCGTCGAGGAGGGGCTGGAGCTCAAGGCGGCCATGCCCGGAGCCCACACCAAGAACCTGTTCCTCAAGGACAAGAAGGGGAAGCTGTGGCTGATCTCGGCCCGGCAGGACACGGTCATCGACCTGAAGCGCGCGCCCAGGACCATAGGCTCTGACCGGCTGTCCTTCGGCAATGAGGGCCTGCTCTACAAGACCCTGGGCCTGCGCCCCGGCTCGGTCACGGCGCTGGGACTTATCAACGACCCCGACCACCGCGTCACCTTCGTCCTCGACAAGGCCTTGTGGGACGCGCGCGTCGTCAACTTCCACCCGCTGACGAACACGGCGACGACGGCGATCGCGCAGGACGAGTTTCGGCGGTTCCTGGAGCGGCTGGGACGGGCGCCGATCGTGGTCGATTTTTCGACGCTTTCCTGAGCCGACATACGGTCGAGCTTGGGAGAGCGCGATGGGGTGGTGGAGAGGTCCGAGTTGGATGGCGGGCGGCTTGGTGCTCGGCGCCGCATTGATGGCAGGACTATCGACCTGCCTTCCCCCGGCGAGCATTTTGCAGCGCCTCCCCGAGCCGATGCTCGCGCGAGCGCTCATGGCGGGCTCAGCCTCCTCCATCGTGACAAGCAGGCGGTACCCCGACGCTATCATGCTGTATGCGCGGCCGGTCCCAATAAACGAGACCCTGTGCCGGGTCGTCCAGTACGGATTCGCGTTGCAAGACTCCGGCGGGTTCCCGCAGGCGCCGCCCAGCGTTTTCGAATCCTACGCGATTGTGGGTGCGCCAGATATTTCAACGACTTCGGTTCTCAGCCCGGCGGCCCCTGCGCCGGCAGGAGAGGAGTTCATTTCAGCAAAAGCCAAGAAGGCCTGCTCTGACTATCGTGACTTCGATCATCTCGTCACCGGCAGCAGCCTTGAGATCGCTCAGGCCCTGTTACTGCTCGAAACCGCGCGATGGGACGTCATCAAGGACCGCGCCGCCTTCTCTGTTGAATGTCGAGACGAGGCTCACGGCGGTACCCCCGCATCTTGCGACGGGCGGGCCTATCTGCGCGATCTTGATCTGAAACAGATCACCGGGGTCTCCAGCAGCTCCGGCCCCGACCAAAACGGAGATGCCGAGGTAAGCTACTGGATCCAGGTCCAATATCGGATTCACGGACATCCCATCGTCACCGACCTCCGCATCTCGACCCTCCGCCTGCACGAAGCTGACTCCCGCATCGCTGCTATCACGATCAACCGGGACGCCTATTGAACCCCTGACTTTCCGTCCGTGCCCGTGCTAGAGCCCCGCGCGTCTCCCCGACCCCTCAGCATACGGACGCCGCCATGCCCGCCGCTCCCGACTTTCCCCCCGCGCCGGACCGCGTGGCGCCGAAGCGCGCCCTGATCTCGCTCAGCGACAAGACCGGACTGGAGGACGCCGCGCGCGCCCTGCACGGTCTGGGCGTCGAACTGGTCTCGACCGGCGGCACCCGCGCC
Source organism: Brevundimonas sp. (assembly GCF_023259385.1). Classification (GTDB taxonomy): domain Bacteria; phylum Pseudomonadota; class Alphaproteobacteria; order Caulobacterales; family Caulobacteraceae; genus Brevundimonas. The sequence continues at coordinate 2,305 of NZ_JAHFPF010000159.1, forward strand.
GCCATCGCCGGGTTCGGCCTGCCGGTGAAGGACGTGGCGGATCTGACCGGCTTCCCCGAGATGATGGACGGCCGGGTCAAGACCCTGCACCCCGTGGTCCACGGCGGCCTGCTGGGCGTCCGCGACGAGCCCAGCCACGCGGCGGCCATGGCCGAGCACGGCATCGGCGGCATCGATATCGCCTGGATCGACCTCTATCCCTTCGAGGCCACGGTCGCCTCGGGCGGCGGTTTCGAGGCCGCGGTCGAGAACATCGACATCGGCGGCCCGGCCATGATCCGCTCGGCGTCCAAGAACCACGGCTATGTCGCCGTCTGCGTCGACAAGGACGCGGTGGACCAGGTCCTGGCCGCGCTGAAGGCCGACGGCGTCACGACGCTGGAGCTGCGCAAGCGCCTGGCCGCCCGCGCCTTCGCCCGCACCGCCGCCTATGACGCCGCCGTCTCGGGCTGGTTCGCCGGCCAGGTCGGCGACGAAGCCCCGGCCCGCAAATCGATCTCGGGCTCCCTCGCCCAGACCCTGCGCTACGGCGAGAACCCGCACCAGACGGGCGCCTTCTACCGCACCGGCGAGGCCCGCCCCGGCGTCGCCCACGCCACCCAGATCCAGGGCAAGGAGCTGGGCTACAACAACATCGCCGACGCCGACGCCGCCTATGAGCTGGTGGCCGAGTTCGAGGCCCCGGCCTGCGTCATCGTCAAGCACGCCAACCCCTGCGGCGTCGCCGTCGGCAAGGATCTGTCCGAAGCCTACGCCCGCGCGCTGGAATGCGACGCCGTCTCCGCCTTCGGCGGCGTGATCGCGGTCAACCGCCCGCTGAACGGCGACGACGCACGCGCCATCACCGGCATCTTCACCGAGGTCGTGATCGCCCCCGGCGCTGATGACGAAGCCCGCGAGGTCTTCGCGGCCAAGAAGAACCTGCGCCTGCTGATCACCGACGGTCTTCCGGATCCGCACGGCCCGGGCGAGGTGTTCCGTTCGGTCGCCGGCGGCTTCCTGGTGCAGGGCCGCGACCGCAGCCTGATCCGGCCCTCGGACCTGAAGATCGTCACGCGCCGCCAGCCGACGCCGACCGAGATCCAGGACATGCTGTTCGCCTTCACGGTGGCCAAGCACGTCAAGTCCAACGCCATCGTCTACGCCAAGGACGGCCAGACCGCCGGCATCGGCGCCGGCCAGATGAACCGCCGGGACTCGGCCCGCATCGCCGCCATCCGGGCGCGCGAAGCCGGCGAGGCCAAGGGCCTGGCCCATTCGCTGGCCGAGGGCTCGGCCTGTGCGTCGGAAGCCTTCTTCCCCTTCGCCGACGGCCTGCTGGAAGCGGTCGCGGCGGGCGCCACGGCGGTGATCCAGCCGGGCGGCTCGATGCGCGACGCCGAGGTCATCGCCGCCGCCGACGAAAAGGGCATCGCCATGGCCTTCACGGGCGTACGGGTGTTCAGGCACTAGCGCCATCTGCGGCAGGCAGGGCGCCCAGCTAGTGATTAGTGGTTAGTGATTAGTGGTTCGATGTCGCGAGCGCCGGCGGTTCCGAACCTCGCGCCGGAGGCTGATCCAGCCACCCACCAATCACTAACCACTAATCACTTCGACGCACCGGCGCTTCCCGCTAAGCTCCCGTCCATGGACACCCTCGCCGCCCGCTGGACGATGCTCGAACCCGGCGTGGCCGTGGTCGGACCCGAGGATGACCGGCCGCGCCCGGCGGTGATCCTGTTCCATGGCTGCGGCGGCCTGCGCGACCACCTGCCGCGCTATGCCGAAGCCGCCAGGGCCGCGGGCTGGCGCGCCTTCATCGTCGACTCCTACGGCCCGCGCGGCTGGAGTCGCGAACGGGCCCTGATGACGGTCTGCACCGGACTGACCCTGCGCGGCGACAAGCGCGCCGGAGACGTCCTGGCCGCACTGGACGGCGTGTCCCGCAGGCGGGACGTGGATGCCTCGCGCGTCGCCCTGGCCGGCTGGAGCCACGGCGGCTGGGGCATCATGGAGGCGATGAGCTCGGAGCGGCATGACCGTATGCTGGGCCTGGCCGACCCCGGCGCGGTCAGCCTGGACGGGGTCCGCGCCGTCTATCTCGCCTACCCCTATATCGGCGTCGCCGCCCTCAACCGCATGCGGCCGTGGAAGCACTGCCCCAAGACCCTCGCCGTCATCTCCCGCGGCGACCACCTGACCACCGTGCGCAACGCCGAGACCGTCCACGCCATGGTTCGCAACTGCGGCGCGGACGTGGAGACCTGGATCGCCGAGGGCACCCACGCCTTCGACGAGCCCGGCGCGGCCAAGCCGATGCGCTACCACCCCGAGCTGGCCGATGAGGCCGTGCGACGCTTCGTCGCCCTGCTGGAAGACGTGGCGGTCGCCCCCGCCTGATCCGGTTTCCGGAATTATCGCGCGCCGCCCTTGACGATCAGCCCATCACGTAACAATTGAAGTTACATGAAACGGGATTCACGACTCTCCGGCGTCCTGCACGCCCTGCTGCACATGGGAGACGCCGACGCGCCGATGACCTCGGATGCGCTCGCTGTCTGTCTGCAGACCAACCCCGTCGTCGTCCGACGCACCATGGCCGGGCTGCGCGAAGGCGGTCTTGTCACCTCGGAGCGTGGGCATGGCGGCGGCTGGCGGCTGGCGCGGCCCCTGTCGGGCATCACCCTGCGCGACGTGCACACGGCGTTGGGAGAACCGGCCCTGACCCCGGAAGCGCCGCCGGTCGAAAGCCACGGCTGTCTGGTCGAGGCGGCGGTCAATCGCTCGCTGGAGGCCGCCTACGCCGAGGCCCGGGCCCTCATCGAGGCCCGGCTGGCGCATATCACCCTCGCCGACCTGGCCGCGGATTTCGCCGACCGGAAGGCCCAGCTCAACACCGGAGGCTCCCGTGGATCCGACCATGCCGCATGACGCCATCATCATCGGCGGCTCGTACGCCGGACTGAATGCGGCGATGCAGCTGGCCCGCGCCCGGCGGCGCGTGCTGGTCATCGACGACAATCGCCCGCGCAACCGCTTCGCCGCCCGCGCCCACGGCGTCATGGGCCGCGACGGCGTGCCGGGCTCCGAGATCGCCGCCGAGGCCCGCGCCCAGGTCTCCGCCTATCCCACCGCCGCCTTCCGGCGCGGCGAAGTCGTGAACGCGCGTAAGGGCCGTTGCGGCTTCGAGGTCGATCTGGCTGACGGCGCACGGGTCACGGGCCGACGGCTGATGCTGGCCTATGGCGTCCAGGACATCCTGCCCGATCTTCCCGGGGTGAAGGAGCGCTGGGGGCGGACCGTCCTGCATTGCCCCTACTGCCACGGCTATGAGATCGGCGGCGGTCCGATCGGCGTGCTCGGCGCCGGTCCGATGTCGGTCCACCAGGCCGTCATGGTCGCCGAATGGGGGCAGGTCGTCCTGTTCCTGGACGGAAAGCTGGAGCCCGACGCCGATCAGTCGCGGATGCTGGCGCGGCGCGGCGTCACCGTCGAAGCCACGCCGGTGGCCGCGCTGGAGGGCGAAGGCCCGGCGCTGGACGGCGCGAGGCTGGCGGACGGACGGCTGGTTCCGCTGAAGGCGGTCTTCGTCGGCCCGCGCCTGCGCCTGAACGGCGACCTCGCCCAAGCCCTGGGCTGCGAGATCGAGGACACGCCCGTCGGCCAGATGATCCGCACCGACGAGATGAAGCAGACCACCGTCCCGGGCGTTTTCGCCGCCGGGGATGCGGCGCGCGTCATGTCGAACGTCACCCTGGCCGCCGCCGACGGCGTCATGGCCGGCATCGCCCTGCACCGCTCCCTGATCGAGGAAGATGCTGCTTAGGCCGGTTGCGGCTCCACCGTCACCGGCGCCCGGATCGAGTTGGCGACGTAGCAGTGCTCATGCGAGCGATGGTGCAGGTCGGCGATCGCCGCAGCATCCGGTCGCTTGTCGCCCGAGAAGGCCACCGCGGGCCTCAGGGTCACCGCGGTGATCGAGACCTTGCCGCGCTCGTCCCGCCCCATCACGCCCACGGCCTGATCCAGATAGCGGTCGACCACGAAGCCGTCCTTCGCCGCATAGGCGAGGAAGAACAGCATGTGACAACTGGACACGGCGGCCACCAGCGCCTCCTCCGGATCCACGGCGGCGGGATCGGACAGGGGGACCGGCACGCTGCCCGGGGCCGACGAGCCCCGCACCACCGCCCCGCCGTCGAAGCGCCAGTCGTGGGCGCGGGCGTATTTGTTGTCGAGGAAGGGCTGGTCTCCCCGGACCCATTCGACGGTGGCGACGTATTCACTCATGGCGGGCTCCCCGGCTGTGATGACCAAACCGTGTAGCACGGTTGCGCGCGTGAACCCGGCGCCCGGCTTGCCCGCGCCCGCGACCCGCCTTATCCGGGGGCATGGCCGCCCCCCTTATCTGCCCCTCCATCCTCGCCAGCGACTTCTCGAAGCTGGGCGAGGAGGTCCGCGCGCTGGACGCCGCGGGCGCCGACTGGATCCATATCGACGTGATGGACGGGCATTTCGTGCCCAACATCACCCTGGGCCCCGACATCGTGAAGGCCATCCGGCCGCACACGAAGAAGACCTTCGACGTGCACCTGATGGTCGCCCCCGTGGATCCCTGGCTGGACGCCTATCGGGACGCGGGCGCCGACATTCTGACCGTCCACCCGGAAAGCGGGCCACACCTGCACCGCACCCTTGGCCGCATCCGCCAGCTGGGCGCCAAGGCCGGCGTCGTTCTGAACCCCGGCACCCCCCTGACGATCCTGGAAGAGGTGGTGGAGCTGGTCGATCTGGTCCTGCTGATGTCGGTCAATCCGGGGTTCGGCGGCCAGTCCTTCATCCCGACCACCCTGCGCAAGATCGAGAAGGCCCGCGCCCTGCTGGACGCCGCCGGATCGCAGGCGCACCTGCAGGTCGACGGCGGAGTGACCAGCGCCAACGCCGCCGCCTGCGTCGCCGCCGGGGCCGACGCCCTCGTGGCCGGCTCGTTCGTGTTCAAGGGCGGCCCCGACGCCTACGCCGCCAACATCCAGGCCCTGAAGTCCGCGTGAGCCCCCTGGGACCCTTCGCCCCGCCGGAAGGCGACGGACCTGCGCCCGGCGAGATCCCGGGCCTGCGCGGCGCGCCCGTCCGCACACCGGTGCGCGCGACCGGCGCCAGCACCGGCCCGGCCCTGTGGCCCGCCATCGCCGGACGCCTGCTGAGCCGCCAGCTGTGGATCGAGGCTTACGGCCTGCCCGGCTACGCCCTGACGCTGAGGGGCCGCACCGCCCAGAGCTTCGCCTCCACCCCCCGCGACTTCCGCCCGGTCGATCCGGCCGTCGGCAAGGGCGTCCTGGGCGGTCGTTTCGTCCTCGCCGGCTCAAGCCTCGAAGCCCCGGAGCCCGAGGATCCGTTCAACCGCCCCAGCCCGACCCGCGCCTTCGCCGTCGATCTGCACGCCTTCGCCTGGCTGCCGTCGCTGATGACCCAGGGCGAGCGCGGCGCGCGCGAGGCCCTGCGGCTGACCCTGATCTGGGCCGAGGTCTTCGTCCGCTGGTCGCCCTTCGCCTGGGATCCCGACATCCTGGCCCGCCGCGCGGTCAACCTGGCCTGCGCCGCCCGGCGCATGGGACAGGTCGCCACCGAGGCCGAGCGGCTGAAGCTGGCCGATGTGCTGGGCCGTCAGGGCCGCCAGCTGCTGCGCCCGCCCGGCGGGGTCGCCACCCGCGCTGAACGCCTGACCGCCGCCGCCCTGATCGGCTGCGTCCTGGCCGGCGCGCCGG
>NZ_JAHFPF010000160.1:0-4653 GCF_023259385.1 Brevundimonas sp.
TGCAGTTCGACGGTTACGAACTAGACATCGCCCGGCTCTCGCTTTTCCTCGGCGCAGGTGTGCGGACAAGGGTTCCCGCTTGGGAAGGCGCTCTTCAGGAACTAGAGGGCAAGCCACGAACGAGCCTGCCCGCAGGGCTGGCGGCAGCTCTCGATCGCGGGATGCTTATCGCGGCGGAAGAGCCTGGTCTTACCTGGATGATGTGCGACGGCGGCGCGGCACCGGAAGCCGCCGCCACCGTTGTGGCGCGGAGAGCCTGCATCCCGGCGGCCTTGCCTGTAGTGACGAGCTGGCGCCGGCTTGAGGGCGACTGGGTGGCGTCCGGCCGCCTTGCACCTGGCGAGCTGGTCGATCTGCGTCGCGCCCTCGGACTCACGACGCCCGAACCGATCCAGCTGACGGACCTCTCCTTCGAAGGCGGTGTCCGAACGGATCGAACAAGCTGGCTCGGTCGTCCGGGTTTCCTGCCTTCCATCCGCGCTTCATCGTCTAGCGAGGTGTCCCTCCAGCCTGTCGAGGGTGCGGAGGGCAACCTGATTGCGGTCCGGGAGGGCGACCAATGGAGGCTGACGTCGACAGGTCCGGTGAACGGCCGTTGGCGAGTGACCGCGTCGGAGCTCGGCGCGGATACAGAGAGGGTAATCTGTTTGGAGCGCTGCGCCCCGGAACATCGGGACTTCCCGTCACTTGCTGCGACCTTTGAGGCTGAACGTGACGCGCTCTCCCGGGCGTCTGCCTGCTCCAAGCCTCGTTACCCATCCGATCTGAGGGACCAGATCCCGACCGCCTTGGATGATGCTCTGGAAGCCGTCTACGCCGGTCCGGCTGGCGGCTGGCCAGAGGGCGAACTCGTCCGCGCGCTCGCGCCAGCGATGCCGTGCGATCATTTCATCTGGGATTTCATCAGGGCTCTGGCGGAGGCGGAGTGGCTCGACCCAGTGGTTCTCAGATCTTGGCGTGCCCGGGTTTGGCGACTAAGACCGCCGGCCCTGCGGCAAATCGATCCGGGCCGCATTGTAGCGACCGGAGCCGTCGGAGCCGCGGCGCGGCGGCGGCTCGCGGAGGCCGTGAAAGCGCTGGACGGGCATTTAAGGCTGCTGCCCGGCGTCTCCGATTGGGCGCCGCCGATCATTGCGATCGAGGGATTGCGCGTCAACGAACTCGCTGATGCGATGGGTTGGCCAATCCAGACCCACCCCCCCTGTCGTTTCGAACCGGCGCCGCGTTGCTGGCCTCCTGAGCGGAGGTCGGGCGACGGACGCCAGCTCCAAGCCGTCTGGTCGTTCGAAATCGGCTTGTTCCTACCGCCCACGGAACGGTCGATTGTTCAGCCCCTGAGGCTGGAAAGGCTCGTTCGCGAGCGCGGAGATGACCGTGACGTCTATCGCGTCCTTGACCATGACAAATCGTTCGTCACGGCGTCACGGACCGCCGCGATCGTGGAGGCGCACAGGCTCGCCCGTCGCCCGCTCTTCCACTGGAAGGATGGTCGCTATCGGCGTCGGACCCGATCCGGTCACTTGCCCCTTGAGATGGCGCGGGCACTTGCCTGGGAGTCCCTGTCGACGCCAGGACCCGTGACCGCGGCCGACGGGAGCTGGTCCTATCACTATCCCGCGGCGCCCGCAGCGGCCGGCTGGGTCGCGGATTCGTTGGGCGCTGCCGTCCTCTTCGAGGGCATCACCAGGCTCGACCCGTTGGCGGCGGTCGTTGCGGCCCGGCGCAGCGGCGCACGACGGGTCTGGACGGACCGAAGGAAAGTTGGAGCGCTCGCTTGACCGATCCCTTGTACATCGGCCGGCCGGTCTATGAACCGAAGCCACACACGAGACTGGACCCCTTGGCCTTGGTCGAGGACGGCGCCTGGCGTGTCTATAAGGATTGGACGAAGGCGCTGCCAAAGGAGGGGCGGGTGTTCGCGCCTCGTTTGACTGGCTTCACGGTCCGCAGTCTTGTCGCCTTCAAAATCGCACCCAATCTTACTGGCGAGAAGGACGAATGTCTCGTCTCGGACCCCAAGCCGGTGATCGAGGTTCTCGATTTCCGCCATGCCGATGCGGAAGCCGCCCGTCGCCGCCTGGTCGAGGATGGACTTTCCCAGATCCTGTCCGGCTGCACCTCCGTGGTCGCCGCGCTCCCCGATGGCTTATGTGTCGTCGTGCCGCTGGTGCGGCATCCTTCGACTGAAGCCTGGGTCGCCGACATCGTCGGCCTCGACCACCTCCAGACCCATCTCCTCGACCAACGGCTCTTCAGCGGCGACAAGATTGACGGGCACTGGATCGCCGTTCCCGACGTCACCGTCGGAGCGTTGGCCGGTCAGGTGAACTGGTGCCGCGACGCGGATTTCCTTGAGTCTCTTCTGAAACGTTTGCGAAAATCGACGCAGCAAGGTGCGGGTTCCCTGTCCCGCGCGCAGATCACCCATCTCGTCGGCCAGCTGGTGCGGGGCGAGCTCCTGCCGTCGGACGGCGCCGACCTGGAGTCTTACCGAGATAGGCTCGAAGCGTTCGGCGCGGGCCTCGTCACGAACCTGGAGTCCGTCGACAAGATCGTCGCGGTTCTCGGCGACCAGCAATCTGTCCAAGAAGGGCTTGAAGCCTTCATCGCGGAGCGGAAAACCGTTCTGGAGGCGGAACTCAGGTCAACGCTTGAAGCCAGTTACCTGCAGGACCTTGAGGCGAGTTTCTCAAGCTATAACGAGCAGCGCGACCAGCTCGCCACTGAAGTCGCCGCGCTCCAGTCGAGCCTGGAGATCCAACGCTCGCAGTTGGATGAGGAGCGGACCCAGGTCAAGGAAGCCCGAGCCGCATTGTCCACCGACCTCCTGGAACTTCTTGCAGAATTGGACGAGGAGCCCCTGTTGGAAGACGCCGACGTCGCCAGACTCGGCAAGCGGCTTGCCGTCCGTCTAGGCGATCCCGGTCATACCTTCACCACGGCAGCCGCGGCGGCCTCCCCTTGGGCCGCTCCGGAACATCCGGACGCAACACTTCGGCCCTGGGCTGAGCTCGATCAGGTCGTGGTGAAAACGGCCCAAAGGTGGGGCTACCTAGCCGACGACCTACGCATTATCGACGTGTGCGCACGGGGCGGCATGCCGGTTCTCCTGCCAGAGCAGGTCGCTGGCGATCTGGTCGCCTGCTACGCTGAACTGATCGCTGGCGGGGGGATGAGCCGGCACGTCCTCGACCCATCCGTCATTTCCGTTGAGGATCTCTGGAGACCTCCTGGATCCGCGAGGCTCGGGGCGTTTGCAAAGGCTTGGGCGAGGGCGCGGCTGGACCCGGCCCGCTACCAGGTGGTGCTGCTCGACGGCCTGCACAGAACGCCATCCGCACTGTGGATGCCGACTTTCATCGACGTCATGAGGGAGGCGCGTCGACCACCGAACCTGCTGATCTTCGTCAGCACCGGCGAAACCCCCGTCGATCCCGAACGCGCCTGGGATCTGGCCGACGATGGCATGGTGGCGTTCTCGCCGACAACGTCGGCGGGGCTCCCGGCGGCCTTCCTGTCGCGCATGGCTGGCAAGGAGCGGAGCGCCGCCGTGTTCAACGCTGCCGAGGGGCCGCAACCGACAGTGGCGGACCTCCTGAAAGCGACCGAGAAGCTTGAGACGGCGCTCGACGGCCGTCGCCTCCGAACCGCCTGTGGGTTGGTCAGAGCAGCCTGGTCCTACGGTGAGCAGGTAGCCTTGCAGTCGGCCCTTGCGCTGTGCGGAACCGGAGAGTCCGCATCGCCCGCCTTCACAGCGGGCCAACTCTGGGTGAGCGCCGCCCCGCCACAACAAGACGACAGATAGAGGGACGATCCATGCTGGATCCATTGGGCGGCTTCGAACGGCTTCGCGAGCTCTATATTTCCTACCTCGACACCGCATTCAGGGTCCGTCGGCCGGAACTGGCGGAGCGCCGTCGCGCGCTTCTCCGGACCAGCGGAGCCTTGACCACTTCGCCCTTCATCGAGCCCGTCGCGCGCTATCGTTCGGCGACGCTATCCCTTGCCGATCTCGTCGAGGACGGCGTGGATAATCCGTTATCCGACATGTCGAAGGAGGCCCGCCGCGCCTTCGCCGAACTTGCAGTATCGGGCCTGTTCCCGGGCCGGCCCGGAGACGATGGCGAACTGGCGAGGCGTGAGCTGTTCAACCCCTATCAGCATCAGGTGGACATGCTTCGCCGGGGCCTTCGATCGGGCCGGCCGGGCATCGTCACCTCAGGAACTGGATCCGGAAAGACCGAATCTTTCATGTTGCCGATCATGGCGGCCATGGCTGAGGAAGCCGTCCGATGGCCCGCGCCCGGGCCGGGCTACCTGCAGGGGGAGTGGTGGAAGGACACGCCGGAACGTTTCCGCCCCCATCGCGCCGCAGAACATCCGGATCGACCGAAGGCGCTACGGGCCATTGTGCTGTATCCCATGAACGCGCTCGTCGAGGACCAGTTGGCGCGGCTCAGGAAGGCCTTCGATTCAGCCGAGGCGAAGGAAGTCATGGATCGCCGCTTCAACGGCAACCGGCTTTTCTTCGCGCGCTACACCAGCGCGTCCCCCGTGGCGGGGTTTCTTCAGCATCCGCGCAGAGCCGCGACCCGGAAGGAGCGTGAAGCGGCCGCACGGCGCTTGAAGCGCGTGGCCGAGGACCTGAAAACT
>NZ_JAHFPF010000160.1:4663-8034 GCF_023259385.1 Brevundimonas sp.
GCAACCGACGGGGCCGAACTGATCGCGCGTTGGGACGTGCAGGAGACCCCGCCGGATCTGCTGGTCACCAACGTGTCGATGCTCGGTGCAATGCTGTCGAGAGAAATCGAGCAGACCGTCTTCGACCAGACGAGAACCTGGCTCCAGCACGACCCCCATGCCTATTTCTACCTGGTGCTCGACGAGCTTCATCTGGTCCGGGGCTCGTCGGGGACCGAGATCGCGGGGCTCGTGCGTGCGCTCGTGCATCGCCTCGGACTTGATCAGCCTGAGACCCGCCACAAGCTTCGGATTCTCGCCTCCAGCGCGTCGCTTCCGCTTGAGGGTGACGACCGCGATCGGAGCCTTAGCTACCTTCACGACTTCTTCGGCCCCATGGGGACCTACGAAGGACCCGGTCACCCCGGTGTCACCGACCGAGAAGGATGGGCCTCGGCCATCGTCAAGGGAGAACGGGTCCTTGCGACGGTGAATCGATCCCTGCCGATCGATCCGAGGCCGTTCGCCGACTTGGTCGATGTCCTCGGCGGCGATGCGTTCGTCGGCAAGATCCATCGCAGCGACGCCCTTGACGAAGCCGTCATCGCCTGCGGAGCCGCGCTGGTCGATGTAGCGCCGGACGCGGACACGGTGCCTAGGGTGAAGGCGTACATCGAGGCCGCGGCGGCTATGCTCGCAAAAGGCTGCCAAGCCCACGAGGGCGCGGAGATGCGCGCAACCGCCGCGGACGAACTGGCCCTTCGCCTATTCGGAACGGACCAGACCGCAGCAAAGGCCCTTCGGGGTCTGACGCTGCTTCGTGGCCTCGGGGAGCGCTCCAAGGAACTCTATGGCGTCTCCGTCAGCGACACGACAACCGCCTTCCGCGAGCATGTCTTTATCCGCAGCGTCGAAGGCCTGTTCGCCACGCCATCGATCACGGGGTCCGGCACGGTCACGTTCGAAGGCCTGACCGTGGATCGGGGCACGACCTATACGCCAGGCCCCGGCGAACCACGCCGCGTCTTCGAGCTCGTATATTGTGAAGCCTGCGGCGAGGAGTTCATCGGCGGGCGCCGCGGTGAGAACCCGACGGGACCCGGACTGCCGGTCGAACTGCTTCCGGCTTCGCCTGACTTGGAATCCCTCCCCGAGACCGGCGGAGACGGCAACTACGAGGATCTGTCCTACGAGGACTTCGCGATATTCTGGCCGTCGCGACGCCCCCCCAAGCAGGGGGACAACACGATGGAGGCTTGGGTAGAGACGGTGCTGGACACGCGGAACGGAGCGGTGAGCCGCGCCGGCGCCGGAGAGCCGCAACGGATCGAAGGACGTCTGTTCCAGCTGCCCAGAAGCGGCGGCGGCAACCTGCGGCGACCAGGCACCGCAGGGCCCAACTGCTGCCCGGCCTGCGGCGCAGATTATTCCGGCCGGAGTCCGAAGTTCAGGCAATCTCCGATCCGAAACTTCCGCACGGGCTTCGCCAAGAGCTCGCAACTCGTGGCGACCGAAGTGTTCGAACTTCTGCACGCTGGGGGCGACGAGGCAAAGGCTGTGGTGTTCTCTGACAGTCGACAGGACGCCTCAAGGGCTGCGCTCGATATTGAGCGGCGGCACCACCAGGACAGTCGCCGGCAGTTACTGCTTGAAGCCCTTCGCGAGATCGCCGCCCAGCCGCGGGAGTCGATTGACGACCTCAACGCCGCGAGGGCGAGGGCGCTGGATTCGGAGGACGAGGGCGAACTGGCCCGGCTGACCGCGCGGGTCAGGGAGCTTCGAGCCTTGGGCGACGCGGACAGAATCCCGCTGTCTGCGGTTATCGAGATGCCGCCCCAGAATGGTTCACCGGCCAAGGCTGCAACCAGCGGGCTGCTCGCTCGCATGGTAAGCTTGGGCATTCACCCAACGGACGAGGTAGGGATCGCCCTCATCCCCGCCACGGCGCCGCCCGGCCAGCAGTCGAAACAGTTCGAGTGGCAACGCCTGTTCAAGTCCGCCGGGCCGCAATCCGAATGGATCTCCGAAGGCGATGGACTCGCCATCGCGGAAGCCCGCCTGGCGGTCGTGCGCGAGCAGAGGCCGCTGGTGGATGAGGTGCTCTTCTCCAAGACCTACTTCGCACTTGAAGAGACCGGCCTCGGCTATCCCACGCTGTTCAACCGGGCGGAACCGGAGGCCGACCGCTGGGATGCCTATCTTCGCGTGTTCGCCGACGCCTACCGCGTCCTCGGCAACAAGTGGGTCGATCGGAACGACAGGAAGAAGGACTGGATTGACGCGCATACCGTGGGCTCCGCCCGGGTCAGGGAATTCGCAGACGCAAGTTCGGGGGGAGACGGCAAGGCGGAGCTCGACCGCGTGCTCTCAAGATTGTCGACCCTTGGCCATATCAATGGTTTCATCGCGCCGGACCGGCTGAGCGTGCGACTCGTCGAGCCGGGCCATCCCTTTTTTGAGTGCTCGAACTGCTCTCGGGCCCACCTACACCGAGGGACGGGGGTCTGCACGCGCTGCCAAGCCGAACTTCCGCAGTCGTCGACGGGACCGGTCTCAAGGCTCCGAGAGCGCAACATTCTGGCGACGAGGGTTGAACGGACAGACCGCGACGGCCAAGGCGCATTTCGGCTTCGCTGTGAGGAGCTCACAGGTCAGACGCGGTCCCCCGCCGAGCGCCTGCGACGCTTCCGCGGCATCTTCGTCGAAAATCCGAAGGAGAAGAACCCGGAGCTTGAAAAGCTCGCGAGCGAGATCGACATGCTCTCGGTTACGACCACCATGGAGGTGGGCATCGACATCGGAGCGCTACAGGCCGTCTACCAAGCCAACATGCCGCCCCAACGCTTCAACTACCAGCAGCGGGTCGGACGCGCGGGACGTCGCGGACAGGCTTTCTCCCTAGTAGCGACCCTTTGCAGAAGCCGTAGCCACGACCTGCACTATTTCGCCCATCCAGAGGCCATCACCGGCGATGCGCCTCCTCCGCCCTTCCTCACAACCGATCACCTGGCGATACCGCTGCGGCTCCTCCGCAAGGTCTGGCTGACCTCCGCCTTCGCGCGTCTTCGTGATCAGTACGGCCGGGCCTGGGTCGGCGATGACGTGAAGCCGGAGGTGCATGGGGAGTTCATGGGATGCGTCGAGTTTTACGACGACAACAAGACTTGGCCGGCCGAGCTCTCCGAAGCTCTGCGGAAGACTGATGAGGTCCGACACAGCTTTGCACGCGTCCTTGGCCTAGGCCGGGCCGATCGCGAGGCCGAACTTCTTTCAGCTTGCGACGTCGATATGCTGATTGGAGAAATTGGGTCGCGGGCCGCCGATGGTAGAACCCGCGACGAGAACCTCTCAAGCTTCCTCGCGGAGCAGGGCCTGCTGCCCATGTACGGGAT
>NZ_JAHFPF010000161.1 GCF_023259385.1 Brevundimonas sp.
GTGAAGATCGATGACCGCTGCGCCACCAGCATGCGCAACGTCTGGGCCGTCGGCGACCTGACCGGCGAACCCATGCTGGCCCATAAGGGCTCGGCCCAGGGCGAGGTGGTCGCCGAGATCATCGCCGGCCATGACCGCAAGTTCGATCCCGTCACCATCGCCGCCGTCTGCTTCACCGAGCCGGAGATCGTCTCGGCGGGCCTCGGTCCGCAGGACGTGGCGGGCCGCGACGACGTCATCCAGGCGGTCTTCCCCCTGATGGCCATCGGCCGCGCCCTAGCCATCGAGGCGGGCGAGGACGGCGGCTTCGTGCGCGTCATCGCATCCAAGACCGACCACCGCCTGCTGGGCGTCCAGGCCGTCGGCCAGCATGTGTCCGAGATGTCCAACAGCTTCGCCCAGATGCTGGAGATGGGGGCCGTGCTGGAAGACGTCGCCGGCGTCATCCACGTCCACCCGACCCTGGGCGAGGCCTTCCATGAGGCGTCCCTGCGCGCGCTGGGACACGCCATCCATATCTAGGGATTAGGGGCTAGGGACTAGGGGTTAGGTCCGTGGCGCTGAGTCGGATTGTTTCTGCCCCTAGCCCCTAGCCCCTAATCCCTCCCCTTTCGCCCAACCGTCACAAACCTCTGGTCTAAGCGGCGCACCTCACCCGTTGTCCGGAGACTGACGATGACCCGCACCCTGCTCGCCGCCGCCTCGGCGGTCGCCCTTCTCGCCCTCGGCGCCTGTGGCGACAACGCCGGCGCTCCCGGTTCGCAAGCGCCGCGCGCGGGCATCTGGGCCGCCGGCTCCTCGACCGTCTTCCCCTTCTCCACCCGCGTGGCCGAAAACTTCCAGCGCACCTCGGGCGGCGCCGCCCCGCGCGTCGAATCGCTGGGCACCGGCGGCGGCATCCAGGCCTTCTGCCAGGGCGTCGGCCCCTCGACCCCGGACATCGCCAACGCCTCGCGTCCGATGAAGAAGTCGGAGTTCGAGCTGTGCCAGAAGAACGGCGTCACCGACATCGTCGAGATCAAGATCGGCTTCGACGGCATCGTCATCGCCACCGCCCGCAGCGGCAACAGCTTCAACTTCCGCCTGGAAGACCTCTACCTCGGTCTGGCCAAGGAAGTTCCGGGCGCCGGCGGCGCCCTCGTCGCCAACCCGGCCACCACCTGGCAGCAGGTGAACCCGGCCCTGCCGGCCCAGCGCATCCAGGTCTACGGCCCGCCGCCCACCTCGGGCACCCGCGACGCCTTCCTGGAGCTGGGCATGGCCCCGGGCGCCAAGGAGATCCCGTCGCTGGCCGCCCTGGCCGCCGCTGACAAGGACCGCTTCGAGACCCTGGCCCACACCGTCCGCGAGGACCAGCTGTGGATCGACTCGGGCGAGAACGACAACGCCATCGTCCAGACCCTGACCCGCACCCCGGGCTCGCTGGGCGTGTTCGGCTTCTCGTTCCTCGAGCAGAACATGGACACGGTGAAGGCCGAGACCATCGACGGCGTCGCCCCCTCGGCCGACACCATCGCCGACGGCTCCTACCCGCTGGCCCGCAGCCTCTACATCTACGTCAAGAAGCAGCACGTGGGCGTGACCCCGGGCCTCGAGCAGTTCGTGATGGAGTTCATGTCCGAGGCCGCCGCCGGTCGTGGCGGCTACCTGCAGGACCGCGGCCTGGTGCCGCTGCCCGAGGACCAGCTGGTCGCCCAGCGCGCCATCGCCCAGGCGCTGACGGTCATGACCGCGCCGACGAAGTAGGATCGGCCCCGCCGATACGAGAAAGGCCCCGGAGCGATCCGGGGCCTTTTCTGTCTCTGGTCTTCGCCCGTCGCCCCGGGTGACCATCCATGTAACTAAAGGATGTGTCGTTAACCTGACGCGTGCTATAGGTTGTGTGCGGCTCGTTTGCCGATGGGCCGGCCCGTCGGCGTCGTCTCGAACTCCCCCCTGACCGCGAGGCGGCGCCGACGGAAGCGTCCGGCGCTTTACGCCGCCGCCTTGCGCCGCAGCCGCGCGATCCGGCGCAGCCGCCGCCAGAAGCGCCCGCGATCCGGTTCCGGGTAGGGCTGCAGGTTCTCGATGAACTGCTCGGCCGAGGCCCGCCAGCTGAATTTCTCGGCATAGGCGCGCACCGTGGCCCGGTCGCACTTCAGCGCCTCCAGGCAGGCTCTCCGCAGATCCTTGTCGATCGCCCCGGCGTCGGAGCCCGGGATGATGTCGATCGGGCCGTGCGCCGGATAGGCGGCCACCGGCGTGCCCGTGGCCATGGCCTCCAGGATCACCAGGCCGAACGTGTCGGTCCAGCTCGGGAAGACGAAGACGTCCGCGTCGCGGAAGCACCGCGCCAGCTCCTCGCCGAACCGGGCGCCCAGGAATTTCGCTTCCGGGTATTTCTCCTGCAGCTCGGCGCGGGCCGGGCCGTCGCCGACCACGATCTTGGTGCCGGGCAGGTCCTGCTCCAGGAAGGATTCGATGTTCTTCTCGACCGCCACCCGGCCGACGTTCAGGAAGAAGGGCCGCGGCCAGTCCTTGCCGCCCAGCTCGTCATAGATGCGCGGCAGGTCGGGGTTGAACTGCTCGGTGTCCACGCCCCGCGTCCACGGCGACACGTTGCGGAAGCCGTGCGCCGTCAGCTCGTCGCGCAGGGTCGGGGTGGCGACCATCAGCCGTCCCGACGGCTTGTGGAACCACTTCATGTAGGCGTAGCCGACCTGCACCGGGATAGGGAACCGGGCCGAGACGTACTCGGGGAATTTGGTGTGGTAGCTGGTCGTGAACGGCAGCTTCCATTCCACGCAGATGCGGCGCGTGGCGATGCCGATGGGGCCCTCGGTGGCGATGTGAACCGCCTCGGGCTCGAAGGCGCGCAGCCGTTCGCGGATCTCTTCCTCGGCCCCCAGCGCCAGCCGGATCTCCGGATAGGTGGGGCAGGGGATGGTCTTGAACTGGCTGGGCTCGACGACCTCGACCTCATGGCCCATGGCCCGGCATTCCGCCGTGATCCGGGACAGGGTGCGGACGACGCCGTTGACCTGGGGCTCCCAGGCGTCGGTGGCCAGAACGATGCGCATGTGGGCCGGGAGGCTCCGCCGTTGATCGGGCAACCGGTCTAGCGGTTTGCGACGACGTTGGCGAGACGCGGTTAAAGCGGCAGCGCCGTCGTCGCCTTCACCTCTTCGAGAACGGCGTAGGTTCGGGTCTCGCGCACGCCGGGCATCCGCACCAGCACGTCGCCCAGGAAGGCGCGGTAGGCGTCCATGTCGCCGACCCGGGCCTTGATCAGATAGTCGAAGCCGCCGGCGACCATGTGGCACTCCAGCACCTCGGGTTGGCGGCGCACGGCCTCCGCGAAAGCCTCGAACATGTCGCCCGTGGTCCGGTCCAGCAGCACCTCGACGAAGATCATCAGCCCCCGCCCGACCTTGGCCGGATCGATCAGGGCGGCGTAGCCGGTGATCACTTTCTTTTCGCGGAGCCGCCGGACCCGCTCGAAGCAGGCCGCGGCCGACAGATTGCACCGCCGGGCCAGTTCCGCGTTGGACAGACGGCCGTCCTCCTGCAGCGCCTTGAGCAGGCGGCGGTCCACAGCGTCCAGATTATCCATCGCCAAAACGGCTCCCGCGCCGAACGATCTTCGGCTCCCGAGAGTATCATACGATGCACATTCGGCAGTGTCCGCCATATATGCGCTTCAAGCTCAGGACATCCCGCCCATGACGACCGCCTTCTCCCCCTCCAGCGTCGCCGTCTGGGACACCCTGGATCACGGCAAATTCGCCGACGAGACCGCGACCGTCCGCGGCCTGCTGGACCGGATCCCCCTCGACGCGGGCGAGCGCGCCGCCGTCCTGGCCTCCGCCACCGACCTGGTGGAACGCGCCCGCGCCAGCGTGAAGAAGCAGGGGGTGGTCGAAAGCTTCCTGCAGGAGTTCTCGCTCGGCACCCGCGAGGGCCTGGCCCTGATGTGCCTGGCCGAGGCCCTGCTGCGCACCCCGGACGAAGAGACCCGCGACCGCCTGATCGCCGAGAAGATCGGCTCCGCCGACTGGGCCAGCCACCTGGGCCAGTCCGACAGCCTGTTCGTCAACGCCTCCACCTGGGGCCTGATGCTGACCGGCAAGCTGGTCGACGTGGACGAGGAGGCCCGCACCGACCTGCCCGGCTTCCTAAAGCGCATCGTGGGCCGCCTGGGCGAGCCGGTCATCCGCGAGGCCGTCGCCGCCGCCGTCCGCATCATGGGCGAGCAGTTCGTGGTCGGCCGCACCATCGAGGGCGCGCTGAAGCGGTCCAACAAGGAAGGCTGGCTCTGCTCCTTCGACATGCTGGGCGAGGGCGCCCGCACCGCCCATGACGCCGAGCGCTACGAGAAGATCTACGCCGACGCCATCGAGGCGGTGGGCAAGACCTCCAAGGGCCAGGGGCCCGAGGTCGGCCACGGCGTCTCGGTCAAGCTGTCGGCCCTGTCGCCGCGCTACGAGGCGACGCATGAGGCCCGCGTCTGGTCCGAGCTCTATCCGCGCATCAAGCGCCTGGCCCTGATCGCGGCCAAGTACGACATCAACTTCACCATGGACGCGGAGGAGGCCGACCGCCTCGCCCTGTCGCTGAAGCTGCTGGACCGTCTCGCCCGCGAGCCCGAACTGGGCGCCTGGACCGGTCTGGGCCTGGCGGTGCAGGCCTATCAGAAGCGCTGCCCCGAGGTGATCCGCCGCGTGGCCGAGCTGGCGAAGTCGTCGGGCCGCCGGCTGATGGTCCGTCTGGTCAAGGGCGCCTACTGGGACACCGAGATCAAGCGCGCCCAGCAGTTCGGCCGCACCGACTATCCGGTCTTCACCACCAAGGCCGCGACCGACCTGAACTACCTGGTCTGCGCCCGCCTGATGATCGAGGCCGCGCCGCACATCTACAGCCAGTTCGCGACCCACAACGCCCACTCCCTGGCCGCCGTCTACAAGATGGCGTCAGAGCGCGGCGTGAAGATCGAGTTCCAGCGCCTGCACGGCATGGGCGAGGCCCTGTACGACGCTGCCCGCGACGCCTTCGGGCCCGTTACGGTGCGCGCCTACGCCCCCGTCGGCGGGCATGAGGACCTGCTGCCCTATCTGGTGCGCCGTCTGCTCGAGAACGGCGCCAACTCCTCCTTCGTCCACGCCCTGCTGGACGAGCGCGTCCCGGCCTCCGCCGTCGCCGCCGACCCCATCACGACCGTCGAGGCCCATCCCGACCGTCACGCCAAGATCCCGACCCCGAAGGATATGTACATGGACCGCCAGAACTCGCTGGGCCGCGACTACAGCCAGGCCGCCGACCGCGAGCGCCATGCCCGCGCCCTTGAAAAGGTCGACAGCGAGAAGCTGACCGCCGGCCCCCTCATCGGCGGCAAGCTGAAGGCCGGGACCCACGCCCAGGACGTGACCAATCCCTTCGACACGACCCAGGTCCTCGGCCACGTCTCCGAAGCCACGGCCGCCGACATCGACGCCGCCGTCGACGCCGCCGCCCGCGCCCAGGTCGCCTGGGACCGCAAGGGCGGCCTGGGCCGCGCCCCGGTGCTGCGCGCCATGGCCGACGCGCTCGAGGCCGACATGGATCGTCTGGTCGCCCTGCTGTCGCGCGAAGCCGGCAAGACCCTGAACGACGCCGTCGCCGAGATCCGCGAGGCCGCCGACTTCTGCCGCTACTACGCGATGCTGGCCGAACGCGACTTCGGCGGCCCGACCGAGCTGAAGGGCCCGGTCGGCGAGATCAACCAGCTGGTCCTGCATGGCCGAGGCGTCTTCGCCTGCATCAGCCCGTGGAACTTCCCGCTGGCCATCTTCACCGGCCAGATCGCCGCAGCCCTGGCCGCCGGTAACGCGGTCCTGGCCAAGCCCGCCGAACAGACCCCGCTGATCGCCGCCGAGGCCGTGCGCCTGTACTACAAGGCCGGGCTGAACCCCGACCTGCTGGCCCTCGTCCCGGGCCGGGGCGAGACGGTCGGCGCGACCCTGGTCTCGCACCCCGGCATCGACGGCGTCGCCTTCACCGGCGGCACCGACACCGCGACCCTGATCAACCGCTCCCTGGCCGCCCGCCCGGGCGCCATCATCCCCTTCATCGCCGAGACCGGCGGCCTGAACGGCATGTTCGTGGACACCACGGCGCTGAAGGAACAGGTCATCGACGACGTCATCCTGTCGGCCTTCGGCTCGTCCGGTCAGCGCTGCTCGGCCCTGCGCCTGCTCTATGTCCCGCATGACGCCGCCGACGCCCTGATCGAGGGTCTGAAGGGCGCGCTGGCGGCCCAGGTCGTGGGCGACCCCTCCGATCCCGCCACCGACATCGGCCCGGTCATCGACGCCGACGCCAAGGCTGCGCTCGACGCCCACCTGACCCGTCTCGGCGGCGACGCGAAGATCATCGCCCGCGCCGAACTGCCCGCGGGCGCGGAGAAGGGCCACCTGTTCGCCCCGACCATCGCCGAGATCCCGACCCCGGACTATCTGGAGCGCGAGGTCTTCGGCCCGATCCTGCACGTCTGCCGCTACGAGCCTTCGAAGCTGAAGGAGACGGCGTCCAAGCTGGCCCAGCGCGGCTACGGCCTGACCCTGGGCGTGCACAGCCGCATCGAGGCCTTCGCCGACGAGGTCGCGCGCCTGGTCCCCGCCGGCAACGTCTACATCAACCGCTCGATCATCGGCGCGGTCGTCGGCGTCCAGCCCTTCGGCGGCGAAGGCCTGTCGGGCACCGGTCCCAAGGCGGGCGGCCCCTACAGCCTGATCCGCTATGCGTCGGAAAAGGCCATCAGCAACAACATCTCCGCCCAGGGCGGCGACCCGGCGCTGCTGAACCTGTAGGCGCGAGGCGTCAGTTCCCGGCGCCTCATGGCGGCTTTCCGGTCACGGCTTTCCTCCCTAGTCTGGAGACAGTCCCACGGAGTTCGTCATGAAACGTCTGGTCGCCGCCGCCGCCTTCGCCGTCCTGGCGTCCGCCTGCACCGCCGCTGAAAGCGAAGCGCCCGCCGCACCCGCGGAACCCGCCCCGCCGGCCGGGGCCGGCGCGCCTGTCGCCCAGGCCGCGCCGCCGCTGTCGGCCTATGTCGGCAAATATCCGTTCGATGAAGTGGACGGGGTCGCCTTCATCGACCATCCCGACGTGCGCCGGGCCCTGGAGACGTCGGGCGCTCCGGCGGAGGCGATCGCGCTGGCGCGCGACCGCGACACCGTGGTGGTTCCGATCTTCCGCACCGAGACCGCCCTGGTCGCCTCGGGCTACGACCCACGCGCTGGCGGCAGCGTGAACTGGAATCTGGCCATCACGCCGAACGGCGAACAGGCGGTCGTCTGCTATCAGTCCGAACCGATCGGCCACATGTACGAGAACGGCCGCCGCACCCATCCGGTGCAGCCGCGATGCGCCAGCGACCTGGAGTCGGCCGGCGACCAGCTGTTCGAGTGGCCGTCGAACTGAGCGGGCCTGCGCTGTCCGTCTTGAACTGGATCGGCGGGATGGGGCTCAGCTCTCCGCCGACCACGGCGGCGGCGTGTTCGCGGGGCGCCAGCAGGGTTCGATCACCGCCGCCAGATCCACGGCCCAGCCAGCGGGCGTGCCTTCCCCGGCTTCCCCGATGTAGGTCGAGCGCCTGAAGTGTTGCTGGAACTCCACCCGGACAGCGTCCGCGTGGAGCGTCAGACCCTCCAGGTAGTCGGCCACCGTGGGATCGTGATCGAAACGGGTGACGGCATTGGGCGTCCACCGTGCATCGGATGCGCGCCCCAGCGCCGCGACGGCCCCGGGGCAGGCGCGCAGGTCGGCCTCCAGCCACTCCGTCCCGAGCTCAGCCAGGGCGGCCCGGATCAGCGGGGTAGAGGTCGCGCCCCGTTTGCCCAGCTCATTGAGGAGGTAAAGGCCCCGTTGGCGGAGCCGCTCCATCCCGGGCGGGGCGGGTGCCCGCACCATGCGGGCTCTCAACCGCGAAGCGCACTGATCCCCGACCGCTTCTCCGTCGACGCAGCCTTCGGCGACGGCGATGGCGTAGACAGGCCATCCATAGTCGTCCCC
>NZ_JAHFPF010000162.1 GCF_023259385.1 Brevundimonas sp.
ACGACCGCTACCGCTATGACGACCGGTCGGACTACCGCAGCGACCGTTACGGCTGCCGCACCGTATCGACCCAGAGCCGCGACTGGAACGGTCGCCTGGTGACCCGGTACGAAGAGGTCTGCAACGGTTACTGACGAGATCGCGTCGCCGGTTACTTATCAGCCCCCCTGTCGATCGGCGATGTGACGGAGGCCCCCGGTGGAGAAATCCACCGGGGGCTTTTCCATTCTTGGAGGGCCGCGGACCGTCGGCCCTGCGGGACCTCCCGACCCGACGCGGCCTGGCTTCGCGCAGACTTGCGCTCAAGCAGCGAGCGACCGCCTCGCGAGCGATAGCGCTCGAAACGCTTCGCTAGATGCGTTTCGCCCAAAGAAGATATTCCACGTTGCCGTCGCCGCCGGTGATGGGGCTTTCGACGGTGGCTTGAACCGTCCAGCCGCGGGTTTCCAGCCAGCTGGAGACGCGCTCCAGAGCGGCCTGACGAGCCTCCGCATCCTTGACGACGCCGCCCCGGCCGATGTCGGCGCGGCTGTCCATTTCGAACTGGGGCTTCACCAGGGTGACCAGGTCGGCGTCCGGCGCGGCGAGGGCCAGGGCGACGGGCAGAACCTTGGCCAGACCGATGAAGCTGGCGTCGCAGACGATCAGGCCGGGCGCATGGGGGACCAGATCCGGCGTCAGGTCGCGCGCGTCGGTCTTCTCCAGATCGATCACGCGCGGGTCGGCGGCGAGGCGTGGGTGCAACTGCCCCTGCCCCACATCGACGGCGTAGACCCGCGTCGCGCCGCGTTCGAGGCAGACTTCGGTGAAGCCGCCGGTCGAGGCGCCCACGTCCAGCACCGTCCGCCCTTCGACGGTCACCGGCCACAGGGTCAGGGCTTGATCCAGCTTCAGCGCGGCCCGGCCGACGAAACGGTGGGCGTCGACGAAGGTGATCTCCGCCTCGTCCGACACCGTCTGCGAGGCGGCCCGGGCGGGCCGACCGTCGATCGTGACGCCGCCGGCTTCGATGGCCGCCTTCGCCCGCGCCCGGCTTTCGGCCAGGCCGCGGGCGACGAGGAGCTGGTCGAGCCTGACCTTGCTCACCCCACCCCGTCCAGACGCGCCAGGGCGGCGGCCTGCTTGGCCCGACCGGCCTCGGCCTCGGCCAGCTTCTCGCGCTGTTCCTCGACGACTTCCGGCGCGGCGCGGGCGATGAAGTTGGGGTTGCCCAGCTTCTTGTTCACATGCCCGATGTCGCTCTCGAAGGCGGCGATCTCCTTGGTCAGGCGCGCGCGCTCGGCGTCCAGGTCCACCAATCCCTTGAGGGGCATGAAGGCGGAGGCGCCGCCGACCAGCAGGGTGATGGAGCCCGGCGGCTGCTCGCCGACCTGCTCGATGGCCTCCAGACGGGCCAGCGACTGGATCAGTTCGCCGTGCTTGTCGAACAGCGCCTTGATGTCGGCGGTCGGGTTGTAGAGCGCCAGCGTCAGCTTGGCCCCCGGCGGCACGCCGATCTCGGCGCGGCTGGAGCGGATCTCCGAGACCGTGCGGATCAGCCAGCTAATGTCAGCGCTGGCCTCCATGTCGAGATAGCTGTCGGGCAACACCGGCCAGGCGGCGCCGATCAGGGTCGATTCGCTGCGGGGCGCGCCTTCCTGGGCCAGCTTGTCCCACAGCTCTTCGGTGATGAAAGGCGTGACCGGGTGCATCAGCTTGAGGGTCTGATCCAGGGTCCAGGCCGTCATGGCCCGGGTCTCGGCCTTGGCGGCCTCGTCGGAGCCCTGGAAGACCGGCTTGGCCAGCTCCAGATACCAGTCACAGAAGACATTCCAGACGAAGCGGTACAGGGCCGAGGCGGCGTCATCGAAACGGCCGGCCTCAATGGCGCTGGAGATCTGACGCTCGGCCTTGGTCAGCTCGTCCCGGACCCACAGGTTGATGGTCTGCTGGACATTCGCTGGGTCGAAGCCCTCGACGCGGCGCGCTTCATTCATCTGGGCGAAGCGGGCGGCGTTCCACAGCTTGGTGCCGAAGTTTCGATAACCTTCAATGCGTTGCTTCGACAACTTGATGTCGCGCGTGCCCGACAGAATGGCCATGGTGAAGCGCAGGGGGTCGGCGCCCAGCTCGTCGATGATGCCGAGGGGGTCGATGACGTTCCCCTTCGACTTGCTCATCTTCTGACCCTTCTCGTCGCGGACCAGGCCATTGATGATGACCCGCTTGAACGGAACTTCATCCATGAAGTGAAGTCCCATCATCATCATCCGGGCGACCCAGAAGAAAATGATGTCGGCGGCGGTGACGAGGTCGCTGGTCGGATAGAAGCGCTTGAGGTCCTCGGTCTTCTCGGGCCAGCCCATGGTCGAGAAGGGCCACAGGGCCGAGGAGAACCAGGTGTCCAGAACGTCTTCGTCCTGGGTCAGCGGCTTGCCGCCGGCCTGGGCGATGGCGTCCTCCTCGGTCTCGGCGACGTAGATATTGCCGTCGGCGTCGTACCAGGCCGGGATGCGGTGGCCCCACCAGAGCTGGCGCGAGATGCACCACGGCTCGATGTTGCGCAGCCATTCGAAATAGATCTTGGAGTAGCTGGCGGGCTCGAAGACGGTGTCGCCCTGCTCCACCGCCTTGATGGCCGGCTGGGCGAGCGTATGGGCGTCGACGTACCACTGGTCCGTCAGCCAAGGCTCGATGACGACGCCGGACCGGTCCCCGTGCGGGACCATGTGCCTGGTCTTCTCGATCTCCTTGAGCCAGCCCTCTTCCTCGGCGCGGGCGACGATGGCCTTGCGCGCGGCGAAGCGGTCCATGCCATCGTATTCGGCGGGGACGTCCGGTGTGTCGGCGGCGGTGACGCGGGCGTAGGCGTCCAGGATGTTCAGCGACGGCAGGCCCGCCCGCTTGCCGACCTGGAAGTCGTTGAAGTCGTGCGCCGGGGTGATCTTCACCGCGCCCGAGCCCTTGGTCGGGTCGGCGTACTCATCAGCGACGATGGGAATGCGGCGGCCGACGATGGGCAGGGTCACGACCTTGCCGACCAGACCGGCGTAGCGCTCGTCCTTCGGGTGCACGGCGACGCCGGTGTCGCCCAGCATGGTCTCCGGCCGGGTCGTGGCGACGACGATGTAGTCGCGGGTCTCGTACTCCGTCGCCTTGCCGTCCTCGTCGAAGGCGATCGGATGCTCGTAGGTGACGCCGTCAGCCAGCGGATAGGCGAAATGCCAGTAGGCGCCGTCGACCTCCTTCTGCTCGACCTCGAGGTCGGAGATGGCGGTCTGGAAATGCGGATCCCAGTTCACCAGCCGCTTGTCGCGATAGATCAGGCCGTCCTTGTGCAGCTGGACGAAGACCTTGCGGACGGCGGCGTTCAGGCCCTCATCCAGGGTGAAGCGCTCGCGCGACCAGTCGCAGCTGGCGCCCAGACGACGCAGCTGGCCGACGATGGTCCCGCCCGACTCGGCCTTCCATTCCCAGACCTTGTCGACGAAGGCCTCGCGGCCCATCTCGCGGCGCCCGACGTTGCCGGCCGCGGCCAGCTGGCGCTCGACCACCATCTGGGTGGCGATGCCCGCGTGGTCGGTGCCGGGCAGCCACAGGACGGCCTTGCCCTGCATCCGGTGATAGCGGGCCAGGATGTCCTGCAGGGTGTTGTTCAGCGCGTGGCCGATGTGCAGCGACCCCGTCACGTTCGGCGGCGGAATGACGATCGAATAGGCGTCGGCCGCGCCGTCGGTGGCGGTGGCGGCGCGGGGCGCGAACAGGCCGCTGTCCTCCCACATCGCATACAGGCGGGGTTCGGCGGATTTCGGGTCGAAGGTCTTGTCGAGCATGGGGGAGGTCATTCTTTTGCCCTACCGCGACACGCGCGGCGTGTCGCTATTCAAGGGCGGAGCGGAAACGGAAAAGGGCGGCTCCGCCGGGAGCCGCCCTGTCGTGATCTAGTGAAGATCGGTGCGCAGGTGAAGCTAGCCGGCCGAGCGGGCGATGCGTTCGACTTCCTTGCGTACCTGTTCCTCCACGATGCCCGGCAGGTTGGCGTCGAGCCAGTCCTTGAGCAGCGGGCGCAGCATCTCGGCGACCATGGCCTCGACGGTCGAGCCGCTGGCGAAGGTCAGGTCCGGGCCCGAGGCGGCCGGAGCGGCGGCCGGCTTCTGGAAGCTGGCGGCCAGGCCGGCGAAGGCCGAGGCGGCGCTGGCGGCGGCGCTGTCGCCGACGAGGGAGTCGTAGTTGTTGGTCGGCACGGAAGGTTGCTCCGGCGTGTGAACTTCGGCGGGCGGGGCGAAGACCGACTCGCTGACCGGCTCGGCCGGGAAGGGTTCGGGCTCGGCGGGCGACAGGTCCAGGTCGCCGATGCTCTCGGCGGCCGGGGCTTCGTAGGTGTCAGTCAGCTCCAGCACATCTTCTTCCGACGCCTCGGGCTCCTGCACCGACGGGGTCTCATCCATCAGGGCGGGCGACGGCGCGGGTTCCGGCTCGGGCTCGGGAGCCGGTTCAGGCTCCGGCGCGGCGGCGACCGGCGCGGTTTCAGCCGGCGCGTCGTCCTCGGAGATGATCCGGCGGATCGACGCCAGGATTTCCTCCATCGTCGGTTCCTGGGCGGTCTGGTCGGTCATGGCGAAATCCCGGACGCCCACTCAGGCGGGCGGACTGATCGAAATGGCTGGGCCTGCGGAGCGGTTTCCCCCTCCGCAGGGCTGTCGTCGCATCTACGCCCGTCGGAATCAACGGGCGTTTTTCCCCTGAGGCGCGAGCCCCGGAGCGAAATCGGCCGAGCTGGACGCCGTACGGCTGAGCTCAGATTTCGCTCCAGTCGATGCGGGACCATTTTTTGACTTCAGGTCGGGACGACCTGAAACAAAAATGGTCTGAGGATCAGTTGCGCGGCGCGGTCCGAACGACCTCGGACTTCAGCTGGGTGTCGATCGGCGCGTCCTCGGCGTCCGTGGCCGGAACGATCGCCGGGGCGGCCAGGCGGTCGAAGCTTTCGATCGCCCCATCCCACGGCAGGGCGCCGCGGTTGCGCACGCGCTGATAGTTGGCGGCCGGGTCGTAGACCGTGATGGTCGGATCCAGGTCCTGGCCCTCCAGGCGGCCCATGGCGGCCAGCAGATTGGCCTGGGCCACGTATTCGTTGCGGCGCGAACTGGCCAGGGTGACCTCGGCGTTGCGCAGCTCCAGCTCCTGGTTCAGCACGTCCAGGGTGGTGCGCAGGCCGACCTGGGCCTCCTGGCGCACGCCCTCGGCGGCCACCGTGGCGGCGCGGACGGCTTCCTGACCGGCCTGCAGGGTGGCGCGGGCCGAGATCGACTGGGCGTAGGCCGAGCTGACCGATTGCAGGGTGCTGCGGCCCTCGCCCTCGACGGCGATCTGGGCGGCGTTGGCGCGTTCCAGCGCCTGGGCGACGCGCGACGAGTTGAGGCCGCCGGTGAACAGCGGCACCGACAGGGTCGCGCCGGCGGTCAGACGGGTGTTGTCGGCGATGTCGCCGAAGCGGTCGAAGTCGTTGTTCGACCCGCCATAGCTGGCGGTGGCGCGCAGCGACGGCAGGTACTCGGCCTTGGCGGCGGCGACGTTGGCTTCGGCGGCGCGCAGCGAATAGGTGGCCGCGCGGATGCCCGGATTGTCGACCAGGGCCACGTCCAGGGCGTTGTCGAAGTCGGTCGGAACGCCCGGCAGGACCGGCATGGGGGCCAGATCGCCCGGCGACTGGCCGACGACGGCGGCGTAGGCGGCGCGCGACACCGACAGCTGGGCGCGGGCGTTGGCCAGATCGGCCTCCGACTGGGCCAGGCGGGCTTCGGACTGGGCGACGTCGGTGCGGGTGATCTCACCGACCTCGAAGCGGGCGCTGGCTTCTTCCAGTTGGCGCTGGAGGACGTTCAGGTTGGCTTCGCGGATGGCGAGGATCTCGGTGTCGCGGATCACGTCGGCGTAGGACTGGATGACCAGCGCCAGGACATTCTGTTCGATGTCGCGCAGGTTTTCGCGGCCGGCCAGGATGTTGGCTTCGGCGGCGGTGATGCCGTGGCCGATGCGGCCGGCGCTCCACAGGGTCTGGCCGACGCCGATGCTGGCCGAGGCGCTGTCGCTGTCCGGATTGACGAGGGGGCCGTCGCCGTAGTCGCGCGTGTAGTTGGCGCCGATGGTCACATCCAGGGTCGGGCGCAGGCCAGCCCGGGCCTGGACGATCGATTCGTCGAGCGCCCGCTGATTGGCCCGCTGGGCCAGCAGTTGCGGATTGGTGCGATAGGCCAGCGCAATCGCTTCCTGCAGGGTCTCGGCCCAGGCGGGAGCGCCCATGCCGGTGATCACAGCGATGACGGCGACCGAGGCGAGCGCACGCGAACGTTTCAGCATGATGGTTCCTGCCTGGCGCGGGGGATGCGCGCCCTTCGTATCCCAAGGCCTGATGCGGGACGGTTTAGTCCCGCGCCAGTTAAGTTTTTTTCACGCGCAAAGCCCAGCCCCTCCGTCGGAGGGGAAGGATCAGAGCGCGAAAGTGGGTTCGGGCGTCAATTCCGCAAGCACCGGCGGCGCCGCATCGAACAGTTCCCGGCGCGATATGCCCTGTTCGCCACGCATGTAGAGCACGGCCTTGCCGCCCGGCCCCGTGCGCTCGACCACGGCTAGACGCCCGCCGACGGACAGGGCTTTCAGCCAGGCCTCGGGGCGACCGGGCACGGCGGCCTCGGACACGATGACGTCGTAACCCTCGCCCGCCGGGGCCGACAGGGGCGCGACGACGGCGGCGACGCCCTCGTCAGCCAGCGCCGAGCCGACCACGTCGAACACGGCGGCGTCCGATTCCTGGGCCGTGGCGTTCAGGCCCATCCGGGCCAGCACGGCGGCGGCGTAGGGGCCCGCGATGCTGAGGGCGCGCTCGCCCTCCTTCCCGCCCAGGGCCATCAGCAGCTTGGACAGGTCCCGCGCCAGCATCAGGCGGCGGCCGCCCGCGATTTCCGGCTCGATCTCCGCATAGGCGGAGAAGGCGCGGTCGGCGGGCACGAAGCGCTCGCGCGGGACGGCCAGAAGCGCCGCCTGCAGGGCGCGGTCGGTGACATCGTTCACCCGGACCTGGCTGTCGACCATGACCTTGCGTGCGGCGGCGAAATCCATCTTGGGGGAATCCTGCTGAAATCTGGCGCGCTTATAGGTCTGTGCGTTGCGGCGGACAATCCGATCTGATAGCGAACCCGCCTCGCGATGGATGGCTTGGTCACCAAGGCTCTACGGCCTGATGGCGGAGTGGTTACGCAGCGGACTGCAAATCCGTGTACGCCGGTTCGATTCCGGCTCAGGCCTCCATCGCGAGTTTTTCAGCCTTCCGACGCCATCGCCCGCCACGTTCGCGCGGCCAGGTCGCCGAGGCCGTAGCTCACCAGATCCCTGTCCGGACACCACCACGAACCGTGTCCACGATCCGTATAGCGGAACCGGCCGGGCCGTCCGGGTTCGGAAATCAGGTGG
Source organism: Brevundimonas sp. (assembly GCF_023259385.1). Lineage (GTDB taxonomy): Bacteria > Pseudomonadota > Alphaproteobacteria > Caulobacterales > Caulobacteraceae > Brevundimonas. The sequence goes on from NZ_JAHFPF010000162.1 coordinate 7,450, forward strand.
GTGGTCTCGTGCACCAGGGTGTTCACCAGCGCGGCGCGCCGCTCGGGATCGCCGCTGAGCCAGCCTTCGAATCGTTCCGGACGGATCCGCATGCGCTGGGCCCCCACGCTGGTGGACGCCACGGCTCCCGGATTTTCATAGACCAGCTGAAAGCGCGCGCCCGCGTCCGCCATCGCGTCCCTGACCGAGGCGCCGCTCACCCAGCGCCGGTTCGGCAACGGAAGGATCGAGCAACCCGGCAGCCAGTCCCGCGCGGCCGCTCCGGCGGCGAAGGCCTGCGACCGGCGGACGGCGCAGGCGGCGTCCAGCGCGGCCCTGGCGGCCCCGGCCGCATCGGACGGGAAGTTGACCAGTTCGACGGTCGAGCACGGCGTGACGTGGATCTCCGGCGGAGCCAGCGACGCCTTCCGGCTCGCGTCATGATCCACGCCGTCAGCCAATGAGCCGCAGCCCGAAAGCAGCATGAGCCCCGCGAGGCCCGCAATTGCGGTTGAACGCACCCCACCCCTCCATCTTGACGAGTGCGATGCGTAGCATGGGGCGCCGCGCGGGAATACCTGCGTTACGCGAG
>NZ_JAHFPF010000163.1 GCF_023259385.1 Brevundimonas sp.
CATCCATTTCGATCCCGGCTCGCGCTTCGCCTATTCGGGCGAGGGCCTGACCCTGCTCCAGTTCATGATCGACCGCGGGCCGGGCCCGGACCTGGGCGACTGGACCCGCGACCGCACCTTCGCCCCGTTGGGCATGACCCGCACCAGCCTGATCTGGCGCCCTGACTTCGCGGCCAACATGGCCGACGGCTGGAAGATCGACGGATCGACAGAGCCGCATGACGAGCGATCCAAGGTGCGCGCCGCCGGGTCGATGGACACCACCATCACCGACATGTCCCGCTTCGCCGCCGCCCTGATCCGCGGCGACGGACTCAGCCGCGCCTCCCGCGCCGAACTGGTCCGGCCCCAGCTGCCGATCACCACCGCCAGCCAGTTCCCGACCCTGCAGGACGAACTGCCGCCCGCGCAGCGCAGTCCCGACCTCCAGTCCGGGCTCGGCGTCGTCACCTTCACCGGTCCGCAGGGCCCCGGCTTCTTCAAGGGCGGCCACAACGATACGACCGGCAACACCATGGTCTGCATCGAGCGCGGTCAGCGGTGCGTGGTCATCCTGTCCAACGACGTCCGCTCCGAGCCCGGCTTCGCCGATCTGGTCCGCTTCATCCTCGGCGACACCGGCGTGCCCTATGACTGGGAGTACGGCGCCGACTAGTTGGCTTCGGGCGCCCAGACGAAGCCGTCGTCGCGGCGCTGGAACCGGCCCAGCCCCGGGAACGGGAAGTGGACGCCGTAGATCCGCAGGTTCTGCGAGGCGCCGCGCTCCAGCAGTCCCTGCCGCGTGGCGATCGCGGTGGCGCTGTCGGCGTCCCAGTTGTTCTTCCAGTCGGGCCGCTGCACCGACAGGATCGAACTGTGCAGGGCGTCGCCGATGTACAGCAGCCGCCCGCCGCCCTGCGCGATCTCATAGCCTGAATGGCCGGGCGTATGGCCGTCCAGCGACACGGCGGTGATGTTCGGCGCCACCACCGATCCCGGGGCGAACGCCTGCACCTTCGGCGTGATCGCCCGGACCAGATCGGCCATGTCCGCGTCGGACTGCAGGGCGGTCCATTCCGGAATGCTCAGCCGGATCGTGGCGTTGGGGAACACCAGCGCCCCGTTGACCACCAGCCCGCCGACGTGATCGCCGTGGGCGTGAGAGATCAGGATGTCGGTGACCTGCGTCGGCGTCACGCCCGCCTCACGCAGCGAAGCCTGCAGCTGGCCTTCCGTGCCCATCTGGCCGCCCGCGCCTGTGTCGATCAGCACGACCCGGTCGCCGTCCTTCACCAGTAGCGGCTGGATCGACAGGTGGACGGTGTCGTCCGTGACGCCGGACGCCTTCAGCAGGGCCGAGACCTCGGCGGTGTTCGCCCACGGGCTCGCCTCCGTATTGCCCGCCGGCAGGTTCAGCGTCCCGTCCTTCAGCGCCACGGCCTCCCACTGGCCGATACGGAAGGCGTAGGTGTTCGCCTGCACGACCGCGGCCGGGGCGGGCGACGGCGCGGGCGCCGCGGCCTTCTTCTCTGCTTCGGGCGAACAGGCGCCGAGGGCCGCGAGGAGCAGTCCGGCGGCGGCGAGACGGGCGTAGAAGGTCATGGAAACTCCGGTGCGCAAATACGGCGACGCCTGATCTGGGGCGTCCGCGCCCGAACGCCACCCCCAGGATACAGGAAAGGCGCCGCAGCGATGCGACGCCTTTCCGAAGTCCGGACTGCCCGGCCGACCTTACTTGGCGGCTTCGTACAGTTCGTTGACCTTGTTCCAGTTCACCACCGACCAGAAGGCCTTCAGGTAGTCGACCCGGCGGTTCTGGTATTTCAGATAATAGGCGTGCTCCCACACGTCGGCGGCCAGAAGGACGGCGCCCTTCTCGTCGGCCAAGTCCATCAGCGGATTGTCCTGGTTCGGGGTCGAGGTGACCTTGAGCTTGCCGTCCTGGAGGATCAGCCAGGCCCAGCCCGAACCGAACTGGCCGGCGCCGGCGGCGTCGAAGTCCGCCTTGAACTTGTCCAGCCCGTCCAACTCGGCGTCGATCTTGGCGGCCAGTTCGGCCGACGGTTCGCCGGTCTCGCCCTGCGGGGCCAGCAGCTCCCAGAACAGGCTGTGGTTCCAGTGCCCGCCGCCGTTGTTGCGCACGGCCTTCGGCAGCTTGGACATGCCAGCGAACAGCTCTTCCAGCGACTTGCCCTGCAGAGCCGGATCGGCGTCGACGGCCTTGTTCAGGTTGTCGACATAGGTCTGGTGGTGCTTGTCGTGGTGGAAGGTCATCGTCTCCTTGTCGATCGCCGGCTCCAGGGCGTCATAGGCGTACGGGAGGGGCGGGAGGGTGAAGGCCATGGGGAGGCTCCTTTCGACAGGTTGAGTCTGGTCCGCATGTAGGCGGCCCGGGGCGGAGGCCCAAGGCGCGGCGGCGGAAATCTTCGACGTAGGAACGCGTGCGTCCCCGGATTGGCTGCAGCGGCGAGGACTAGCCGGCCTTCGGCAGATTGGCCTTCAGGCAGTCGCGCACCGCGCGGCGGTGATCGCCCAGCGCCGCCATATAGTCGACGCCCGCCGCCTCGAACGCGACCTTGGTCGCTGCGTCCAGCCCCTGCGGCAGGGCCGCGATCACCCGCTTCTGCCCCTTGTCGTGCAGGCAGAAGCCCACCTCGGTGCAGAGGGCCGCGAACATGTCGTCATAGGAAGCGTCGGTCATCTCAGGCCCTCAAGGCGGCTCAGCCAGTGCAGCAGGTTCAACGCGAACTGCTGATCGTCATGGCCGGGGGTCTGTAGACCGAAAACCATGTCCTCGCGCCCGGAATCGGCGGGAAACTTCACCACCTGCGCCGTCAGCATCCCGGCCTCGCCCAGCACCACCACCCGGCCGCGCCCGTGTTCGAAGGCCAGGCCCTGCGCCGGCAGGGCCGGCCGCGCCAGTTCGGCCAGCACCGCATCCCGGGTCGAGGGGTCGCCCTCCACCCGGTTGTTGATCTGCCCCAGCACCTGGACGTTCGCCGCCTCGTGGTCGTCCGGCCGCAGAGCCATCAGCACCGTCGATCCCGGCGGTCCGGACAGCGACTGGCCGGTGAAGCTGCGCACCCGGCTGACCGACTCCGACGCGTCGCGTCCGCGCAGGATCGGGTGGTCGCCCAGCGTCCCGGCCTGGGCGGAGAAATCCATCTGGGAGGTGATCCGCCCATCCTCGAAGCGGAAGGCGTAGCCCTTGCCCATGCCGACGCCCAGCGCCCGGCCCAGGGTCTCATTGGCGCTGCCGTAGGGGGCGTGATCAACCGCCAGCAACAGCGAGCCGCCGGCGCGAACCCAGCCGTCCAGCGCCGCGATCTCGGCCGCGGTGAAGGCGTCGGGACTGCCGCCGTCCGCGGGCCGCACGGCGTTGGAGATGACCAGCACGTCCACGCCGTCCAGAGCGCCCGGCTGGTCCAGCTTCTGCTCGCCCGCCCGGATGCGATAGCCATCCGCCTGCACCAGCGCCGCGAACCCGGCATAGCGTCCGCCGATGGTCTGCACGCTGTCGTGCGCCGCATCCAGCTGGATCAGGGGCCCCTCACCCGCATAGGCGGGGCGCGCCACCACCGGATGGAAGGACGGATCGCCCATCTGCTGCTGCGCCGCGGCGGGTGCGGCCAGGGTCAGGACAGACAGGATCAGTACAGGCCACTTCATCGGCGTCGCTCCGGTTCGCCCGGAGCCTACGCCTTCAGCCGCGCCGCATGGAAGGCCACGTGGTCGGCGATGAAACTGGCCATGAAGAAGTAGGAGTGGTCATAGCCGGGCTGCATCCGCACCGTGACCGTCTGCCCGCTGGCCTGGCCCGCCTCGATCAGGAGTTCCGGCTTCAGCTGTTCGACCAGGAAGCCGTCGGCGTCGCCCTGATCGACCAGGATGTCGTCAAAAACGCCGCGCGCCGTCCCGCCCTCGATCAGTCGGGCCGCGTCATGCTGAGCCCATTCCGCCCGGTCGTCGCCCAGATAGGCGGTGAAGGCCTTCTCGCCCCAGGGGCAGCGGGTCGGCGAACTGATCGGCGCGAAGGCCGAGACCGAGCGGAACAGCGCCGGATGCCGCAGCGCCAGCGTCAGCGCCCCATGCCCGCCCATGGAATGGCCGGAGATCGAGCGCCTCTTCGTCGTCGGGAAGTTCGCGTCGATCAGCCCGATCAGCTCCTCGACGACATAGGTTTCCATACGGAAATGCGGCGCCCACGGCGCCTGGGTCGCATCCACATAGAAGCCCGCGCCCTGCCCCAGGTCATAGGCCGGATCGTCGGCGACACCCTCCCCGCGCGGGCTGGTGTCGGGCGCGACGACGATCACCCCGTGCTCGGCGGCGGCGGCGTAGGCCCCCGCCTTGGTGGTGAAATTATCCTCGGTGCAGGTCAGGCCGGACAGCCAGATCAGCACCGGAAACGGCCCCGCGCCGGGCGGCGTGAAGACCGACAGCGTCATCGGCGTGCCGGTCGTGACGCTGTCATGCTTCAGGTAACGCAGCACGCCGCCGTGGACGGCGTGGGTCTTGGTCGTTTCCACGCGTTCGCTCAACCCGGCCGGTGCATGGCGCAGATCTTGTTGCCCGACGGGTCGCGCAGATAGGCCAGGATCATCGGGCCGAACGGGCCGATGCGCTCGCCGGGCGGGTCCTCGATCGCGCGGCCGCCGGCGGCGACCCCGGCGTCGTGGAAGGCCTGGACCATCTCGGGGGTCTTGGCGTGGAAGCCGATGGTGCCGCCGTTGGCGTGGCAGGCGGGGTCCCCGTCGATGGGCTTGCCGATCGCGAAGGCGCCGCGCGCCGAACGCCACCAGTAGCGCCCCTTGGGGTCCGGCCCGGCCGCAGGCTCCAGGCCCAGGGCGCCGAGCGCGGCGTCATAGAATTTGCGCGACGCCTCGATGTCGTTCGCGCCGACCGTCATGTGGGTGAACATCTCTTCCCTCCCTGGAATGAGACCGTTTTTTTAAACAACCTTTTCCGTGACGCAAGCGCCGTCAGAACACCACGACGCTGCGGATGCTTTCACCCGCATGCATCAGGTCGAAGGCTTCGTTGATCCGCTCCAGCGGCAGGGTGTGGGTGATCATCGGATCGATCTCGATCTTGCCGTCCATGTACCAGTCGACGATCTTGGGCGTATCCGTCCGACCACGCGCGCCGCCGAAGGCCGAGCCCTTCCAGACGCGGCCGGTGACCAGCTGGAACGGGCGCGTCGCGATTTCCCTGCCCGCCTCGGCCACGCCGATGATGATGCTCTCGCCCCAGCCGCGGTGGCAGGCTTCCAGCGCCTGGCGCATGACCACCGTGTTGCCGGTGCAGTCGAAGGTGTAGTCGGCGCCGCCGCCGGTCAGCTCGACCAGATGGGCGACCACGTCCGACACTTCCTTCGGATTGACGAAATGGGTCATGCCGAACCGGCGGCCCCACTCTTCCTTGTCCGGGTTGATGTCGACGCCGACGATCATGTCGGCCCCGACCATCTTGAGGCCCTGGATGACGTTCAGGCCGATACCGCCCAGGCCGAAGACCACGGCGTTGGCGCCCGGCTCGACCTTGGCCGTGTTGACCACCGCGCCGACCCCCGTCGTCACGCCGCAGCCGACGTAGCAGGCCTTGTCGAAGGGGGCGTCCTTGCGGATCTTGGCCAGGGCGATCTCGGGCAGGACGGTGTAGTTCGAGAAGGTCGAGCAGCCCATGTAGTGGGCGATGGCCTGACCCTTGTAGCTGAAGCGGCTGCTACCGTCGGGCATCAGCCCCTTGCCCTGGGTGCCGCGAATGGCGGTGCACAGGTTGGTCTTGCGGCTCAGGCAGCTTTTACACTGGCGGCATTCCGGCGTGTACAGCGGGATCACGTGGTCGCCGACCTCGACCGAGGTGACGCCCGGTCCGACCTCGACCACCACGCCCGCGCCCTCGTGGCCCAGGATGCTCGGGAAGATGCCTTCGGAATCCAGGCCGTCCAGCGTGTAGGCGTCGGTGTGGCAGATGCCCGTGGCCTTGATCTCGACCAGCACCTCTCCGGCGCGCGGTCCCTCCAGATCGACCTCGACGATCTCCAGCGGACGTTTGGCCTCGAAGGCGACGGCGGCGCGGGTTTTCATGGCTGGGCTCCTTGATTTGCGCCTGTGTGTCACGAGGTGCGTCGCAAAGGCCAGACCGTCGCGACGCCAATAAAGTGCACTGTGAAAAAATGGAGTGCACATAGTGCACTTTTGTAAAGCGTGCTTGACATCGCTCACGCTCGTCCGGGACGTCCGGAGTACTGTAGCGGAGGGATGCGTCAAAGCCGGTCGCACGACCGCACGCGCCCGGCGGAAGCTCACCCTGCCTGCACGGGTGGAAGCAAACTCCGGAGTGTCCATTTGGGCGTTCGGCGCTGGACGGACTTCAACCTCTCGCGACCGAGAAAATCTCCGAGGGTTGTGATACGCCCAAAAACTACAAGCAAAGGTTGCTGTCGCGCCGAAAAGAAACGACAGTCCCAAGGTCTGAAACCACCCTTGGAGAGACGACCGTGAAACTTGGAAGCGCCGTTGCGGCCATGGCCGCCGCCCTGTGTCTGTCGGCCGGTGTCGCGCCCGCCGCCGCCGTCAGCGATCCCATCATCTACGCCGGCACGACCTACTGGTACTGGGATGAAGCCCATACCCAGCTGGCCGGGTACCAGATCGTCGAGTGCAATGGAGTCCGCCACGGCCCCTACCCCGGCCCGGGCGAGCCCTATGCCTGGATCACCGAGCACGAGGTCTTCGTTCCCCTGAACTGCTAGCGGCCCAGTCCGGATGGCGGCGGCGCCGGGCCGCCATCCGGACGACGCCGCGCGCTGCGGGGCCGACCCCGTCGATGCTATGAAGACCCATGGCTTCTGGAAACCTCGTCATCCTTACCGGCGCCGGCATATCGGCCGAGAGCGGCGTCCCGACCTTCCGCGCCGACGACGGTCTGTGGATGGGACATCGGATCGAGGATGTCGCCACGCCTGAAGCCTTCGCCCGCAACCCCGCCCTGGTGCAGGACTTCTACAACAAACGCCGCCGCCAGCTGGCCGAGGTCCAGCCCAACCTCGCCCACCACGCGCTCGCCGAACTGGCCGCGCGATGGGAGGGCGACTTCCTGCTGGTGACCCAGAACGTCGACGACCTGCATGACCGCGCCCATGCCTTGCAGCCGCCCGGCCCCGGCTTCGAGCTGATCCACATGCACGGCGAACTGCTGAAGGCGCACTGCACCGCCACCGGCGCGGTCATCGACTGCCCCGACGACCTCGACCCGCGCCACGACAGTCCGTTCAGCAGCGAAGGCCGGCTGCGCCCGCACATCGTCTGGTTCGGCGAAATGCCGCTGCGCATGGAGCGGATCGAAGCGGCCATCGCGGACTGCGATCTGTTCGTTTCCATCGGCACATCGGGCGCGGTCTATCCCGCCGCCGGCTTCGTCCAGGACGCCCGACGCGCCCGCGCCCGCACGGTCGAGATCAATCTCGACCCGTCCCACGGCGCCCGCAGCTTCGACGAGGGCCTCTATGGTCCGGCGACCCGGACCGTGCCCGCCTTCGTGGACCGGCTGCTGGGCTAGGCCAGCCAGCCCATGTGTTCGGCCAGGATCGAGGCGCCGATCACGATGAGCGCCACCCCGCCCAGGAACTCGGCCGCCTTGCCCATCCGCGCGCCCACGGCCTTGCCGATCAGCATGCCGATGGTCGTCGCCACGAAGGTGGTGAAGCCGATGCTCGCGGCGATGATCCAGATGTTGGCGCCGATGAAGGCCAGGCCCACGCCCACCGCGGCCGCGTCGATCGAGGTGCCGATGGCGGTGGCGACCAGGGCCAGAACGCCGTTGCGCGCCGCCCTCGCGCCGCCGTCTTCATCGTCGACGGGCTGGAAGGCCTCCCACAGCATCTTGGCGCCCACCGCCCCCAGCAGGCCGAAGGCGATCCAGTGGTCGACCTGTTCGACGAAGCCGGCGGCGATCAGGCCCAGAGACCAGCCGATCAGCGGGGTGATCGCCTCGATGACGCCGAAGACCTGGCCGTTGC
>NZ_JAHFPF010000352.1 GCF_023259385.1 Brevundimonas sp.
CTGGGCGTCACCGCCCACCTGTCCACCGACGTGGCCTCGGCGCCCTTCCTGTGGGTCATCCCGCTGGCGCTCTACCTGCTGACCTTCGTCATCGCCTTCCAGAACAAGCCCTGGATCCCACTGCCCATCACCCTGATCGTCCAGGGCGCGGTCGGGGCGGTCTGCGTGCTGCTGGTCGCCTTCCGCTCGGCCAACTGGGGTCTGGCGTTCGGCATCAACATCATCGCCTTCTTCTTCGCCGCCCTGATGTGCCACCAGCTGCTGGCCAAGCGGCGGCCCGCGCCGGATCGGCTGACCGAATTCTACCTGCTGATGTCGCTGGGCGGCGTGGTTGGCGGCGCCTTCACGGCCCTGCTGGCCCCCGTGATCTTCAACATGGTCTGGGAGTATCCGCTGGTCCTGGTTCTGGTCGGCCTGGCCCGGCCGTGGGGCAAGGGCGAGATCACCGGCAAGCTCCTGGGCGCCCTGATCGCCGCCGCCGCGGTGGCCGCCGCGCCGGTCCTGCTGTCGTTGTGGCTGGATTCCAACGACGAGGCGCGCCGGGCCTTCTACCAGTTCTTCCCGCTCGGCATGGGTCAGCTGGCCATGTTCATGCTGATCCCGGCGGCGATCTGCGCCTTCCTGGTCCGCGACCGGGCGCCGGTCTACACCGTCATCCTGGTGATGATCGCCCTGTCGTCGCAGTGGATCGCGCGGGGCTACGACTGGACCTTCTCGGAGCGCAGCTTCTTCGGCGTCATGCGGGTGGCCAATGTGCAGGACCCCCGGCTGGGCGGCGATGTCCATGTGCTGATGCACGGCACCACCCTGCACGGAGCGCAGGCGCGGCACGGGCACAACGAGTGCGCGCCGACCCTCTACTACAACGTCGCCACCCCCATCGGTCAGTCGGCCCTGATGGTGCAGCAGCGCGGGCCCGCCCGGATCGGCGTGGTGGGGCAGGGCTCGGGCGCCATGGCGGCCTACAAGCGCCCGGTCGACCGCATGACCTTCTTCGAGATCGATCCGGCGGTGGACCGGCTGTCGCGCGATCCCAAATGGTTCACCTACATCTCGAAATGCGCCGAGGGGCCGATCGACACCGTGCTGGGCGACGCGCGCCTGACGCTGAACCATCAGCCCGCGGGCAGCTACGATCTGTTGATCATCGACGCCTTCTCGTCGGACGCGGTGCCGACCCACCTGCTGACCGCCGAGGCGATCCAGGGCTATCTGCGCCTGCTGAAGCCGAACGGGGTGGTGTTGCTGCACCTGTCGAACCGCAACCTCGAGATCACCCTGCCGGCCATCGCCGCGGCCCAGCAGCTGGGCGTGCCGAGCCTGCACCAGATCTACTATGAGGGGGATCAGTCGCCCGACATGTCGGAAGCCTCGACCGAGGCCCTGATCCTGTCGCCGACCGCGCAAGGCCTGGCGGACTTCACCCGCGACCCGCGCTGGACGACGCCCGGCCGGACCTCGGTGCGGCCGTGGACGGACGACTACGTCAACCTGTTCGGGGCGCTGTGGCGCAGCCGCTTCCCGCCGCCGGAACGCCCGCTCTAGGGGGAGGGCAGTTCCAGCGTCGCCACGGCCTGGGCCGCCAGGCCCTCGCCGCGGCCGGTGAAGCCCAGACCCTCGGTCGTCGTCGCCTTCACGCTGACGGCGTCCAGAGGCAGGTTCAGGATCTCGGCCAGCCGCTCGCGCATGGCCTGCCGGTGCGGCTTCACCTTGGGCCGCTCGCAGATCAGGGTCACGTCCACGTTCGACAGCCGCCCGCCGCGCGCGCGGACCAGATCGGCCGCATGCTTCAGGAACAGGTCCGACGAGGCGCCCTTCCACTGCGGATCGGTGGGCGGGAAATGATCGCCGATGTCGCCTTCGCCCAGCGCGCCCAGGATGGCGTCGGTCAGGGCGTGCAGGCCGGCGTCGGCGTCCGAGTGCCCGATCAGGGTCTGGTCATGCGGCACTTCCAGCCCGCACAGCCACACCGACGATCCCGGGCCCCAGCGGTGCACGTCGTAGCCCTGGCCGACGCGGACGGTGCGGGGGATCAGGGCCTCGGCCATGGCGAAATCCTCGGGGAAGGTCAGTTTCATCAGGCGGGCGTCGCCCTCGACGATGCGGACGCGGCCGCCGGCGCGCTCGACCACGGTCGCCTCGTCCGTGGCGGTCTCGCCCTCCGGCCAGGCGGCGAAGGCCTCGGTCAGGGTCTTCAGGCGGAAGGCCTGCGGGGTCTGGGCGCGCCACAGGGCCTCGCGCTCCACCGCGCCGGACACCACCCCGTCCACTGCGCGGCGCAGGCTGTCGGCGACGGGCAGGGCGGGCAGGGCGCCGTCGGCGTCATCCAGCGCCTGGACGCAGCGGG
>NZ_JAHFPF010000164.1 GCF_023259385.1 Brevundimonas sp.
TGGAGGCCGGGGTGACGCGCCGCGATCCGCGCATGCTGGATCAGGCCGGGCGCGACCTGCGCGCGCTGGTGGAGGCGGCCTCGCCCGATCACCGCCCCCTGACCCGCGCCCGCGCCCTGGCGCTGGCCGGCGCCGGCATGGCCGCCCTGGCCGTATTGGCCCGGGATGACGCCGCGGCCGCCCAGGGCCGGGCCCTGTTCGACGCCGCCGCCGATCAGTTCACCCCCGACCACAGCCCGCTCGACTGGGCCGCCGTGCTGCTGGCCGGGACCAGCAAGGACACCCCGCTGCTCACGCTGGCGCAGGCCGAGGCCCTGACCCGCGAGCCGGGCCTGCTGCTGGGCGCCCTGGTGCGTGAGCGGCGCCTGTCCGCGGAGGTCGCGCTGGCCGAGGCCCTGGGCGATGTGACCGCCCTGAACGGACTGGAAGCCGTGGTTCGCCGCCGTCTGTCGGAGCCCCTGCGGGTGCAGCCGCTGGACTGGGCGGCCGACCAGATCGGCATGGCGCAGCTGTTCCGCGCCCGCGCCCGCCTGACCGGCGTGGAGGCGCGGTCCGTCGGCCTGATGCTGGCCGAGGCGATGGAGACCGCGCGCGAGATGGGCGCCCCGGCTCTGGCCGACCGCGCCGTACTGGCGATGCCGGAAGCCGTCGAGATCTAGAGAGGCCTCAGCCGCCCAGGGCGACGAAGCCGCCGTTGGCGTGGCACGGCTTGCCGTAGCGCAGCGGCTGGCCGTCTTCGGCCATGACCCGCCCGCCCGCGGCCTCGAGCACCGCCTGCCCCGCCGCGGTGTCCCATTCGGACGTCGGGCCGGTGCGGGGATAGGCGTCGAAACGGCCCTCGGCGATCAGGCAGAATTTCAGCGAGGAGTCCGTGCCCTGCCACTGGACGCAGCCGTGGCGCGAGGCGAGGCGCGCCGCCTCGTCGTCGGTCATGCTGTGGCTCAGCAGGGCGGTCGGCGAGGCCGGGCGCTCGCGCACCTTGATCGTGGTCCACGCCTCGCCGAAGCGGCGGCGGAAGGCGCCCTTGCCCGGCGCCCCGCTGCGCCAGGTGACCTGGGTCGCGGGGGCGGTGACCACGCCGGCGACCGGCGTGTCTTTGTGTATCAGGGCGATGTTGACGGTGTAGCTCTCGCGGCCCTCGATGAAGCCGCGGGTGCCGTCCAGCGGATCGATCAGCCAGAACCATTCGCCCAGGATCTCGGAGACGCCGTTCGCCGCGACCTGCTCCTCGGCCACGGCCTGCACCTCGGGATAGAGGGCGGCGAGGCGGTCCAGGATCAGGGCCTCGGCCTCGCGGTCCGCCTGGGTGACGGGGCTGTCGTCCTTCTTGCTCTCGGCCACGACGCCCGAACGCCAGTACGGAAGGATGACCCGCGCGGCCTCCTCGGTGATGTCGGCCAGCGCCTCGGCCAGGGCGCCCGACGCGAGGTCGGCGATCAGTCGGTTGCTCATGGCCGATCCGATAGAGCATCCGCGCGGTTTGAAGAACCGGCAAATCAGGTCAGCCTTGGGGATACTCCGCCCAACCGCCTCCGGACCCGATGACCGACTTTGCGCCGACCTCCGCCCTGCCTGACGGGCAGGCCCTCGCGACCCTGGTCGCAGGCAAGCTTTGCCACGACTTCATCAGCCCGGCGGGCGCGATCAGCTCGGGGCTGGACCTGCTGAAGGACCCGTCGGCCCAGGACATGCGCGACGACGCCATGGGCCTGATCGAGGCCAGCGCGAAGAAGATGATCGCCCTGGTCAGTTTCGCCCGCGTCGCCTTCGGCGCCGCGACCTCGGCCGAGCGCTTCTCGGGCGCGGAGCTGGGCGAGCTGGTGTCCGGCCTGACCGAAGGCGGCCGCGCGACCCTGCAATGGGCGGTGACCGAGGGGACCTATTCCAAGCCGCAGTCGCGGGCGCTGGTGAACCTGGCCTATCTGACCGTGGCGGCCCTGCCCTCGGGCGGCGTGGCCACCGTGCGCACGCGCGCCGAGGGTGACGGCCTTGTGATCGAGGGAATCGCCGAGGGCGCCCGCGCCCGGCTGAAGGCCGAGGCGGTGTCCGGCCTGGCCGGCCGCCCGCTGTCCGAAGGCCTCCCGGGCCAGTGGATCCAGCCCTACTGGCTGTGGCTGACCGCCCACGATGCGGGAGGAACCCTGGATGTCTCGGCCGAGGAAGGCCGCGTCGCCCTGATCGCCCGCATGCCTAACTGACGCTTAAGGCGGTTTCCCAAGGACTCGTTAACCGGCTCAAGCCGATCATAGGCCCATATACACACGCGGGCGTTGCGTCCTGTTTCGCCCTCCAGGATATGAAATTGACCCCCAGAACCTGTCTGATCGTCGACGACAGCCGGATCATCCGGAAGGTCGCGCGCCGCATCGTCGAGGGGCTCGGATTCGAGGTCGACGAGGCCGCCGACGGCTCGGAGGCCCTGGCCTTCTGCGCGGGGGTGATGCCCGAGGTGATCCTGCTGGACTGGTCCATGCCGGTGATGGACGGCCTGACCTTCCTGCGCCGCCTGCGCACCCTGCCGGACGGAGCCGTCCCCAAGGTGCTGTTCTGCACCATCGAGACCCGCGCCGAACGCATCGCCGAGGCCCTGTCCGCCGGCGCCGACGACTATGTGATGAAGCCGTTCGACGGTGAGATCCTGACATCGAAATTCGCCGAGGTGGGAGCCGTCTGACCCCATGTCGCCCGAGGACTTCGATCGCCTGCAATCGCTGATGGCCTCGCGCGCGGGGTTCAGGCTGACGCGCGACCGGATGAAGCTGGCCGAGCACCGCCTGGGTCCCGTGGCCCGGCGCGAGGGGTTCGAGACCGTCGACGCCATGCTGGGCTCGCTGTGGGCCAAGCCTGTGGCGACCCTGGGCTGGTCGATCATCGAGGCCCTGCTCAACCCCGAGACCTGGTTCCGCCGCGACCGTCCGACCTTCGACACCCTGGGCGGCGAACTGCTGCCGGCCCTCAGCCGCGCGCGAACCGGCCAGCCGGTGCGCGTCTGGTCGGCGGGCTGCTCGACCGGGCAGGAGCCGTGGTCGATCGCCATGGCCGCGCTGGACGCCGGCGCCCCGGTCGAGATCGTCGGCACCGACCTGTCGCAGCGCGCGCTGGAGAAGGCCCGCACCGGCGCCTACACCGGCTTCGAGATCCAGCGGGGCCTGAAGGCCGAGACCATGCTGCGCTGGTTCGAACAGGCCGACGACGCCTGGATCGCCAAGCCCCAGCTGCGCGCCACGGTGCATTTCGCCCGCGCCAACCTGCTGGACGCCCCGACCGACGACGCCCGCTTCGACGTCATCTTCTGCCGCAACGTGCTGGACGACATGGACCCGGCGCGCCGGACCCAGGTGCTGGACAATCTGGAGCGGCGGCTGGTCGACGACGGCGTGCTGTTCCTCGGCCCAGACGAGCGGATCGAGGGCGACAGCGTCGCCTTCCGCGCCGTCGCCGGACGCCGGGGCCTGTTCGTCAAGTCGCCGACGGCCGTGCGCCGGGCCGCCTGATCCCCCTTCGCTAATCCTGAAAATCGTCTAGCGTCGCCTTCGGTCTTCGGGGGAATGTCGACATGCGTCTGTTCTGGCTGATCGGATCGCTGGCGCTGGCGCTGGCCATCGGGGTGCTGACCCTGCAGGTCCCGCGTCCCGTCGCGGCGGACGCCCCGGCGACAGCCTTCTCCGCCGGACGGGCCATGGCCGATGTGCGCCAGATCGCCCAGCGTCCCCACCCCATCGGCTCGCCGGATCATGCGCGGGTGCAGGCCTACCTGCTGCAGCGGATGGGCGCGCTGGGCCTGCAGACCTCGACCCAGACCGGACCGATCTCGCCGGGCTCGGCGCGGCGGCTGAGCCAGCAGGGCGGCGATCAGGCGGCGGCCGATTTCAGCGCGACCAGCCTGATCGGCGTGCTGACGGGACGGAACCCCGGTCTGCCCGCCGTGGCCCTGATGGCCCACTACGACACCGTTCCGCACTCCCCGGGAGCGGCGGACGACACCACGGGTCTGGCGGCGGTGCTGGAGACGGTGCGGGCGATCCGCGCGCGGGGCCCGGCGGAGCGGACGCTGGTGGTCCTGTTCACCGACGGCGAGGAGCTGGATCTGGACGGCGCGCGCGTGTTCTGGGGCGGCCACCCCCTGCGCGACCACATCGGCGCCGTGGTCAATCTGGAGGCGCGCGGCGGCGGCGGCCGGGCCATGATGTTCGAGACCGGACGCGGCAACGCCCAGACCATCGCCCTGTTCGGCCAGGCGGCGGTCAAGGCCACGGGCGGGGTGACCTCCAACTCCCTGGCCGTCTTCGTCTATGAGACCATGCCCAACGGCACCGACTTCACCGTGCCCAAGGCGCGCGGCGTGCAGGGGGTGAATTTCGCCTTCATCGGCCGGCCGGAACAGTATCACGCCCCCGCCTCGACCCCGGAAACCCTGGACCAGGGCAGCGTGCAGCACATCGGCGCTCAGGCGCTGGAGACGGCCGACGCCCTGGTGCGCGCGCCCGTCCTGCCCGCCGCCACCGCCAACGCCGTCTACGCCGACCTCTTCGGCCGGTTCGTGGTCCACTATCCGCCGGTGATCGGATGGGGGCTGTGGGCCATCGCCGCCGCTCTGCTGGCCGCCGCCGCCGCGCTGGCCCGGCGCCGCGCGGGCCTGACCTTCGCCGACGTCGGGCGCGGCATGATCGACGGCCTGTGGTTCCTGAGCAGCGGACTGGTGCTGACCCATGCGGTGCGGCTGGCCGGCGGACCTCTGTCGGAGCGGGCCGAGAGCGCGGAGGCCTACTACACCCTGCTGGCCCGGCTGCCCTGGCTGGAGGCGGGCGCGGCTCTGGCGGTGCTGGCCCTGATGCTGGCGGTGCTGGGCGGCCGGACGCGGGCCGACCGTCGCGTGACCGCCGGCGCTCTCACGGCGTTGACCCTCCTGACCCAGGTCCTGGGCGGGTTCAATCCGCTGATCCTCGTGGCGGGCGGCGCGGCCATCGGCCTGTCGCTTGCGCCGGGCCTGGCCGCGCGCAGCGTCTGGGGCGGCTGGACCGGGCTGATCGCCCTGGTCCTCGTGTTCGCGGCGGGCGCCCAGGCGGCGGCGCCCGAGACGGCCTTCCTGTTCCTGTGGCCGGCCCTGCTGGCCGGGCTGGCGGCGGTCGCGGCCGCCGCGCTCGATCAGGGCCTGACCCGGCCGAAGTCGCTGGCCGCCGTCGCGGTCGCCGCCGTCCTGGGCGGGGCCTGGCTGATCGGCATGGCCCACCCGGTCTTCCTCGGCATCGGCATGGACCTGCCCGGAGTGCTGGCCCTGCTCGGTTTGCTGGGCCTGATGCTGGTTCGGCCGTTCAGCCCCGAGCTAGCGGTCGAGCGGCCGTTGCTGATGGTCGCGCTGGGCGTGCTGATCCTCGGCGCGGGCCTGTCGGCCTATGCCCAGGTCGCCGAGCCGATGGCCCGCGATCCGCAGGCGTCGTCGCAGAACAGCTGACCTCATACGTCAAATTTGGACGTACGGCACCAGAACCGGACAGGGACAGAAAGAGAACATCTTGTGAACCAGAACAAACCATGCACATAGTCCGCCTCACACAACGAGGGGGCGGGTCCATGGCGGGTCTCTCCCGAAACCAGATGGGAATCATGGCAAGGGAGACGAAGGCAGTGTCACAGGCGGCTTTGAAATTGGTGGGCAAGGAAGACGGCGACAAGCAACGCGCCCTTGAGGCCGCGATCGCGCAGATCGATCGCGCCTTCGGCAAGGGCTCGGTGATGAAGCTGGGCAAGGGCGGCGTCGTCGCCGAGATCGCCAGCGTCTCGACCGGATCGCTGGGCCTCGACATGGCGCTCGGCATCGGCGGCCTGCCGCGCGGCCGGGTCATCGAGGTGTTCGGTCCCGAAAGCTCGGGCAAGACGACCCTGGCCCTGCACACCGTGGCGGAAATCCAGAAGGCCGGCGGCGTGGCCGCCTTCGTCGACGCCGAACATGCGCTCGACCCCGGCTACGCCCAGAAGCTGGGCGTGAACCTGGACGACCTGCTGGTCTCGCAGCCCGACACGGGCGAGCAGGCGCTGGAGATCGTGGACACCCTGGTGCGCTCGGGCGCCGTGGACATCGTGGTGGTCGACTCCGTCGCCGCCCTGACGCCGCGCGCCGAAATCGAGGGCGAGATGGGCGACAGCCTGCCCGGCCTGCAGGCCCGTCTGATGAGCCAGGCCCTGCGCAAGCTGACCGCCTCGATCAACAAGTCGCAGTGCATCGTCCTGTTCATCAACCAGATCCGCCACAAGATCGGCGTCATGTACGGCTCGCCGGAAACCACGACCGGCGGCAATGCGCTGAAATTCTACGCCTCGGTCCGTCTCGACATCCGCCGCACCGGCGCGATCAAGGATCGCGATGAAGTCGTCGGCAACACCACCCGCGTGAAGGTGGTCAAGAACAAGGTCGCCCCGCCGTTCCGCGAGGTCATCTTCGACATCATGTACGGCGAAGGCATCTCCAAGCTGGGCGAGATCATCGACCTGGGCGTGAAGGCCGGCGTCGTCGAGAAGTCGGGCAGCTGGTTCTCCTACGACAGCCAGCGCATCGGCCAGGGCCGCGAGAATGTGCGCGCCTTCCTCAAGGCCAATCCGGATGTCGCCGACTCGATCGAGAAGGCCGTGCGCGCCTCGACCAACAAGATCGCCGACGAACTTCTGGGCACGCCCGAGCCGGACGAGGGCCAGGACCTCGAGGGCTGATTATCCTCCCCCATCGGGGGAGGGGGACCATCCTGAGCCGACGGCGAAGGATGGCGTAGGGGGCCGCTTCGCCCCCTTCCACTCCAGACACGACACTTCTCCGGCCGGGTTCGCCGACCCGCCATCCGACCCCGCCGGGCCGGGCCGGACGGAGCGGCCGCTCGACCCCCGCCGGGTCGGGCGGCCTTTTTTCGTCCGGGCCTCCCCCTTCGACGGCGGATCGGGCGCCGCGCCAAGGCGGACGTCCATGAGAGAACGACGACGGGATTGCCGGATGGGCCGGAGGGGGTGATCGTCGGCGCCGGGAGGACTTCACATGATCAAAACGGGTTCCGGCGCGCGCGCCGCCTTCGTCGCCGGCCTCGCCGGGGGCGCGGCCGACATTCTGACCGCCTTCGTCATCTACCGCCCCGCCTCGCCGGAGAAGATCCTGCAGTCGGTGGCTTCCGGACTGCTGGGTGCCGCGGCCTTCCAGGGCGGATGGGGCGCGGCGGCGATCGGCCTGGCCGCCCACTTCGCCCTCGCCGTCATCTGGGGCGTCATCTTCATCCTCGCCGCCGGCCAGGCGTCCGCGGTCCTGCGCCGGCCGATCCTGTCCGGCCTGGGCTTCGGCGTGGTCGTCTACGGGGTGATGAACGCCATCGTCGTCCCCCTGTCGGCCGCCCCGCCGCGCGGCGCGCCGCCCGCCGAGATGATCGGGCTGGGCCTCCTGGCCCACGCCCTGTTCGGCCTGGCCCTGGCCTTCACCGCCGCCCGCCTGCTGCGCGCGGAGCGCTGACGCAGAACGGGGCGGCCCTTCCGGACCGCCCCGCTTCCTTCTTCAGACGGACGCTTCCGCCTACCACTCCGGGGGCAGGTAGGGGCCGAAGCCCGAACAGACGTACATCGGGGTCTTCACCTCGTAGCCGGCCGGCAGCCACGGCGAGGTGACGAAGATCATCTGGCCCGACTGGACGCAGCTGTCGGACCCGCTGCCGATCAGGTTGGTGTGCTCCGCGTCCGAATAGACCTCATAGGAATAGGCGATCGGGAAACAATCGCTATGGCCGCTGAAGCAGTAGATCCCCGGCCCGGGGTAGTACTGCTGGACCGACGCCGCGGGCGCCGGCGCCGCCGCTCCGAGCGACATAGACAGGGTCAGGCCCGCCACGGCGGCGCCAAGCATCTTGATCGACATGATACCCTCCTTCACACGCGCCCCTCCGGCGCGCGGGTAGTAAGCGGCGCCAGTTGCACAACCCTAAATGACAAGTTCGTGTGTAAGGCGAATCCGCGTCGGCGCTCTCGCGAGCCC
>NZ_JAHFPF010000165.1:0-6789 GCF_023259385.1 Brevundimonas sp.
TGGACCTGACGCTGAGCTTTTACCGCCGGAACTACATCGAGGGTCTGTTCCTGTCGTCCGGCATCATCCGGTCGGGCGACTATACGATGGAGCAACTGGTCCTGGTGGCGAAGACGCTGAGGGAGGCGCACGACTTCCGCGGCTACATCCACCTGAAGCTGATCCCCGAGGCGGACGAGCGGCTGATCGCCGAGGCGGCGCTGTACGCCGACCGACTGTCGGCCAATATCGAACTGCCGCGCGACGAGGCCCTGCGGCGGCTGGCGCCTCAGAAGGACGTCGGCGTCATCAAGAAGGCGATGGGGCAGGTGCGGCTGGGCGTGGAAGCCGCCAAGCCAAGCCGGCGCGAGCGGGTCAAGGCGCCGAAGTTCGCGCCGGCGGGCCAGTCGACCCAGTTGATCGTTGGGGCCGACGGCGCGCCGGACACGGAGATCATCGACCGGTCGGCGTCGCTCTACGGCGGCTACGGCCTGCGCCGGGTCTACTATTCCGCCTTCAGCCCGATTCCGGACGCGTCTTCCAGCCTGCCGCTGTCGAAGCCGCCGTTGATGCGGGAACACCGGCTGTATCAGGCCGACTGGCTGATGCGGTTCTACGGCTTCTCGCCGCCTGAAATCGGAGAGGCGACGACGGACGGGATGCTGGACCTGGCCATCGATCCGAAACTGGCCTGGGCCCTGAACCGGCGTGAGCAGTTCCCGGTCGATGTGAACACCGCTCCCCACGAGAGCCTGCTGCGCGTGCCGGGCCTGGGGGTGAAGTCGGTGGACCGGATGATCTCGGTACGGCGTTACAGGACCCTGCGGCTGGAAGACGTGGCGCGCCTCTGTCGAGGCATCGACAAGGTGCGGCCCTTTATCGTGACCCTGGACTGGACGCCGGGCGGGCTGACCGACGCCGCCGACCTGCGCGCCCGGATCGCGCCGGATCGGCAGCCCGTGCAGATGAGCCTGTTCTAATGCGCGTCGCGGCCCTGGCGGGCGAGACGGACTTCGAGGGCTGGCGCAAGGCGGCGCGGGCCTTCCGCGCGGCGGGCGTGCCGCCGGAGGAGGCCGCGTTCCGCGTGGGAGCTGATGCGGGCGGCCTGTTTGATGAGGCCTCGCTTCAAACGGGGGAGGAGGCGCGGTTTCCTGTTCCCCGGGCCTTCGTCGATCTGGCCGGGAACGTGATCCTGCATCGGTCCGCCGACCGGTTCGATCTGCTGTACCGGCTGCTGTGGCGGCTGGAGCGCGAACCGGACCTGATGAAGGTGGTCAGCGACCGCGACGTCGCCGACGCCTTCGAGCGGGCCAAGAACGTCAGCCGCGCCAGCCACAAGATGAAGGCCTTCGTCCGCTTCCGGCTGGCCGAGGACGACCGGGGAGAGGCCTGGGTCGCCTGGTTCGAGCCGGCGCATCGGGTCGTGGAGAAGACCGCGCCCTTCTTCGCCCGGCGCTTCTCGTCCATGCGCTGGTCGATACTGACGCCCGACGGCTCGGCCTTCTGGGATACGCAGGCCCTGACCTATGGCCCGCCCGCCACCCGGGACATGGCGCCGGCCGAGGACGAGGTCGAGGAGTTCTGGAAGACCTACTACGCCTCGACCTTCAATCCGGCGCGGCTGAAGACCAGGACCATGCAGGGGGAGATGCCCAAGCGGTACTGGGCCAATCTGCCGGAGGCGGCGCTGATCCCGGAACTGGTGGCCGCGGCGTCGGTTCGGACAGACGCCATGGTCGCCGCGCCCGCTCCCGAACCCAACGTCCGCCTGGCCAAGACGCTGTCGCGGATGAACCGGGACCATGCCTTCGAGGAGGGCTTCGTCCCGTCCGATCTCGAAGAGCTGGGTCATGCGGTGCAGGCCTGCCGCCGTTGTCCGCTGTGGCGGGATGCGACGCAGGGGGTGTGCGGCCAGGGGCCGAAGCGGGCGAAGCTGATGATCGTGGGCGAACAGCCGGGGGATCAGGAGGACCTGGCCGGGCGGCCCTTCGTCGGCCCGGCGGGACAGGTGCTGGACGCCGCGCTGGAGGAGGCGGGGATTGATCGCGGCGACGTCTTCGTCACCAACGCCGTGAAGCATTTCAAGCACGAACCCCGCGGCAAGCGGCGCATCCACAAGACGCCGGCGGTCAGCGAGGTGAGCGCCTGCCGGTGGTGGCTGGACGCCGAGCGGCGGCTGGTGAGGCCCAGGGTGATCCTGACGCTGGGCGGGACGGCGGCGCTGGGCGTGCTGGGCCGAAAGGTGGCCGTGACCACGGAACGGGGGCGGCCCATGCCGCTGCACGACGCGACCGCTCTTCTGACGGTCCACCCTTCCTATCTGCTGCGGATTCCCGACCGTGAGGCGGCGGCGAAGGAGCGGGAGCGCTTCGTGGCCGACCTGAAAAAGGTCCGCGGCCTGCTCTGAGGCGTAAACGTTTGAAAGCGTGGCTGAACGAATACGGCCGCGTGGCGTTATGATGGGCGCCGCAGCTTTGCCGTAGAGCAGGCATAGGCAAGCGCCACGGGGCGATTTAGGTAGGGGCATGGCCGCAGCGGATTTCCAGATCGACGACGGCGGACCGGGTCTGACCCTGCGTCTGACCGGCGACTGGACGGCGACCGAGCTGGGCCGCATCTCGCGCCGGCTGGACGACGGGCTGAAGGGCCGCGAGATCACGTCGGTGGACCTGACGGATCTGGGCCGGTTCGACACCGCCGGGGCGCTGGCGATCATTCAGGCCGGGCATGCCCAACTGCCCGCATCGGCCTGGGCCGAGCGTCCGGAGGTCGGGCGCACCTACGCCATGGTCGAGAAGCTGGAGCGCGACAGCGCCGGGCCGCCGAAGCGGTCGCCGGGCTGGATCCGGACCTTCGCCAAGATCGGGCGCGGGATGCACGACATCCTGGCCGAGGCGACCCTTTCGATGGCCTTCCTCGGACGGCTGGTCACGGCCACGGGTTCGACGGCCAAGCACTGGGACAAGATCCGCTGGCCCGCCTGGTTCAGCCAGGGCGAGCGCGCCGGGCTGGACGCCATCCCGATCGTGGCGGTCACCAACTTCTTCATCGGCGCCGTCATCGCCTTCCTCGGCGCCAACCTGCTGACCCAGTTCGGGGCCGGGGTGTTCACAGTCCAGCTGGTCGCGGTGGCGACCCTGCGCGAACTGGCGGTGCTGATCACGGCCATCCTGCTGGCGGGCCGCTCCGCCTCCTCCTTCGCGGCCGAGATCGGCTCGATGCGGATGAACCAGGAGGTCGACGCCATGCAGGTGATGGGGGTGAACCCCTTCCAGGCGCTGGTCATTCCGCGTCTGGCCTCAATGATCGTGATGCTGCCCATCCTGACCTTCGTCGGCATGCTCGCAGGCCTCCTTGGCGGCCTGCTGGTGACGTGGAGCCAGCTCAGCTACGGCCCGGCCTTCTTCGTCCAGCGGATCAGCGAGGATCCGATGATGGGCACCCATCTGATGGTCGGCATGGTCAAGGCGCCGGTCTTCGCTATCGTCATCGCGGCCATCGGCTGCCGGCAGGGCATGGCCGTGGCGGGCGATGTCGAAAGCCTCGGCCGCCGGGTGACCGCGGCGGTGGTGCAGGCCATCTTCGCCATCATCTCGCTGGACGCCGTCTTCGCCCTGATCTTCCTGGAGCTGAACCTGTGACGGCTTCCCAGACCGGCGCGCCGGAAAAGCTCATCGAGGTGCGCGGACTGCTGAGCCAGTTCGGCGACCGCACGATCCACGAGAACCTCGACCTCGACGTGGAGCGGGGCGAGGTCCTGGGCGTGGTCGGCGGCTCGGGCACCGGCAAGACGGTGCTGCTGAACACCATCATCGGCCTGAAGGAGCCCGAGGGCGGCACGGTCAGCATCCTGGGCCACGACCGCGCGACGCTGACCAAGGCGCAGGAGGCCGACGTTGAGCGGCGCACCGGCATCCTGTTTCAGCAGGGGGCCCTGTTCTCGTCGCTCAGCGTGCTGGACAACGTGGCCTCGCCCCTGGTCGAGCACACCCACCTGTCGCGCGAGGTGATCCGCGAACTGGCCGAGATGAAGATCGCCATGGTCGGGCTGGGGCCGGAATCACACCATCTGAAGCCCGCCGAGCTGTCAGGCGGCATGCGCAAGCGGGTCGGCCTGGCCCGCGCGCTGGCGCTGGACCCGGAACTGCTGTTCCTGGACGAGCCGACGGCCGGGCTGGACCCCATCGGCGCCGCCGCCTTCGACGATCTGATCCGCCAGCTGTCGAACGATCTGGGGCTGACGGTGTTCATGATCACCCACGACCTCGACAGCCTCTACGCCATCACCGACAAGGTTGCGGTGCTCGCCGACAAACATGTGGTCGCCAAGGCCACGGTCCAGGAGTTGGAGAAATCCGACCATCCCTGGATCAGGGAATACTTCCTGGGGCCGCGCGGTCGCGCTGCCGACAGGGCCGCTTGAGGAGAGCGGGAATATGGAAAGAGACGCTCATTACGCCGCCGTCGGCATCGCCACCATCGCCCTTCTGGCGGCGCTGGCCGTGTTCACGATCTGGCTGGCCCGCCTGCAGTTCAACAGCGACTATGATCTCTATGACATCGTCTTCTACGGCCCCGTGCGTGGGCTGTCAGAGGGCGGCGAGGTGCATTTCAACGGCATCCGCGTCGGCGAGGTCACCGACCTGAAGCTGGACCCGAACAAGGGCGACCAGGTCATCGCCCGCATCCGGGTGGACGCCACCACCCCGGTGCGCGTGACCAGCCGCGCCCAGCTGGAGCCGCAGGGCATCACCGGGCTGAACTATATCCAGATCACGGCGGGCGACCCCAACAGCGCCAAGCTGAAGGAACAGTACGCGGCCAATTCGGTGCCGGTGATCCAGAGCCAGCCGTCGCCGATCGCCGAGCTGCTGAGCGGCTCGGGCACGGTGCTGGCCCAGACGGTGGACGCGCTGAACCGGATCAACCGGGTGCTGTCCGACGACAATGTGCGCAGCTTCTCGACCAGCCTGAAGAACATCGAGTCCCTGACCACCGAACTGGAAGCCCGCAAGGGCATGCTGGAGCAGCTGGAGCAGGCGCTGACCCGCGCCAACGCCGCCGTCGGCGAGTACGAGCAACTGGCCATCAGCACCCGCCGGGTCGTCGAGGGCGATGGGGCGAAGGCCGTGGCCAACGTCAACGCCGCCGCCGAGGAGGCCCGCGAGGCCGTGGCTTCGATCAACCGTTCCGCGACCAGCCTGGAACGGCCGCTGGGCGACTTCGCCACCACCGGCCTGCCGCAACTGCAGCAGTCGATCCAGCAGCTCGACGAGGCGACCCGCTCGCTTCAGGCCCTGATCGACGACGTGCGGGCCAGCCCGCGCGAGTTCATCTCGCGTCCGCAATCCCGTGAACTGGAGGTTCAGCCGTGATCCGTCTCCTGAAAGGCGCCGCCGCCCTGGCCGCCGTCGCCACGCTGGGCGGCTGCTCCCTGCTGTCGACGCCGGAACCGGCCCAGCTGTACCGCTTCGGCAATCTGCCCTCGGGCGTGAACGAGCAGGAAAGCCCGGCCTCGGCCGTGCAGGTGGCCATGCGCCGGCCCGAGTTCGCCCAGGCGGTGCGCGAGGACCGCATCCTCGGCGTCACCGGCACCGAGGCGGCGTACATCAAGGGCGCGCGCTGGGTCAGCTCGGCCGACATCCTGTTCAGCGACTCGCTGGAGAGCGCCTTCGCGGCGCAGGCCACGCGGGTGCGGCTGGTCGGGCCGCGTGAACTGACCCGCGCCTCGCAGGCGCTGGACATCGACGTGCGCACCTTCGAGGCCCGCTATCACACGCCCGGCGCCGCGCCTGTGGTGACCATCATCGCGCGGATCCGTCTGCTGAACACCCAGGAGCGGACCGTGGCGGCGGAGCGCGTCTTCACCATCGAGCAGCCGGCCGGGGAGAACCGCATCGGCGCCATCGTCGCCGCGTTCGACACGGCGGCGCGGGACTTCAACACCCAGGTCGTCGAGTGGACGGACCAGAACGCGCGGGCGGCGGCCTAACGCCCGAGAAGCCGGCGGGCGAGCATCTCCGACGAGCAGGCGACCTCACCCGCCAGCCACATCCGCAGCATGGCCAGCGCGCCGGCGGCCGCGCCCATGGCGACCAGCGCCCGGGGCGGCGCATCCGCGTCGTCGCCCGGCAGACGGGCCTCGATCATGGCGGCCAGCTTGCGCTGCAGCTTGATCGCCAGCGGTGGCTCGAACAGCATCCGGCCCGCCGCGCGCTGTTCCCAGACATGATCCAGCATAAAGCGGACGGAGCCCAGGTTGCCCCGGCCTGTCGCTGCGTCGGCTAGCGGATTGAACAGGGGTTCGATGACCGCGACGAGGACCTCGTCCTTGTTGCGGAAATGCTCATAGAAGGTCGAGCGGCCGACGCCGGCCGCCTCGATGACGTCGGCGGTGCGGATCGCGCCGTAGCGGCGGCTGAACAGCAGGCTGACGAAGGCGTCGGAGATCGCCTTGCGGGTCCGCTGGATGCGGCGGTCGAGATCGCGGGGCGACGGCTGATCCATGACCGGACGATAGCCACGGACGGACCCCGGGTCACGGCGGCGATGGCGGACAATCCGGCCTGATCGTCCGGAAGCGGACATCGGGGCGGGTTCGTCTCTCGCCTTCCCGGATCGCCTTGCCCAGACCTGAGGCGTCGAACGGGAGGGCGGAATGGATATGAAACGCGAGGCGCGGCAGGCGGGGACGCTGATGCTGGCGGGGACGGGGGCGTCGGTGATGCTGATGCTGCACCACCCGACATCGCTGCGAGGTCCCGATGACGGCCTGCTGCTGGGGGACTGGAGCAACGCCGGGGTGCATGG
>NZ_JAHFPF010000165.1:6799-7991 GCF_023259385.1 Brevundimonas sp.
GGGGGATGATCGTCTGCCTGATGCTGATCGGCCTGGGCGGATCGACCGTGCCGCGCTGGTTGGGCGAGACGCATCTGTCGACGCGGGCGGGGCGGATGGCGTTCACGGGCGGGATCTCGGCCCTGATCGCCGCGGCCCTGGTCAACGGCTTCGCGGCGGAGCGGCTGGCGGGGCAGGCGGCGTCGGGCATCCAGTTTCCGGTGCTGGCCGCGCTGAACCAGACGTTGGCGGTGTTCGGCATGCTAATGGTCGCGGCGGCGATGGCGCTGTGGGCCGTCAGGATGCTGCGGCTGGACCTGATCGCGAAGGTCGCCGGAGGCGTCGGACTGGCGGCGGCGGGGCTGGCGGCCGGCTGGCTGGTCCATGGCGGCGGGGCCTTCGGCCTAGTTGGGGCGACTGTCGCGGCGGGGGTGTTTGCGGCATGGTCGGCGCTGACCGCCGCCGGCCTGCTGCGCGGTCCTTCGGAGCCGAGCGCATGACCGACGAGCACCATGTGGCGGCCATCGTGCCGTGCCGCGACCTGGAGGCCAGCACGGCCTTCTACCGGCGGCTCGGGCTGGAGGTCGTCAGCGACTACGGCGACTACCGGCTGCTGTCGGACGGCAGAGGCTGGCGCCTGCACCTGAACGAGACGCCGGGGTGGCCGGCGCGGGTCGAGGACAACGCCCTGGGGCTGTATCTGTATGTCGAGGACGTGGACGCGGTGGCCGAGCGGGTGCGCGAGCTGATCCTGAACGACGACCAGCCCCGGCTGAAGCCGTGGGGGACCTATGAGTTCGCGGTCAGCGACCCGAGCGGGACCCTGGTCCGGATCGGGCGCGTGGCGGACTAGAGCCCCTGCCTCAGGCCCGCCAGCCGGCCTTCGACCTCGGCGCGGCGGGCGCGGGCGGCGGTGATGCCGGAGAGGGCGCGGTCGATGCGGGCCAGCAGGTCGTCGCGGGGCCGCAGCAGACTGTCGCGGTCGGGGCGGACCTTCTTCGGGCGGCGGCCGGACAGGCCCAGGGCCTCCTTCCAGTCGTCGCGCCAGGCGGCGGCACCTTCGGCGCAGGGCTTCAGAAGGTCGGCGAAGCGGGCGTCGGCGTTCTGGGCGTTGCGGAGCAGGGGCAGGGCGGCGACGGCGGCGCCCCGGCAGGCGTCCAGCGCGGCCTTGCGCTCGGCCAGCGGATGGGCGGCGTCGCCTTCGGCCGGCGCC
>NZ_JAHFPF010000166.1 GCF_023259385.1 Brevundimonas sp.
CCCGAACAGATCGAGGCCCGCTTCGCCGAGATTTCGGACCGCGCCGGCGAGATCGTGCCGGAGATGGGCGCCGCCCAGGGCATGATCGAACTGACCAAGGCGCAGAAGGATCATGGCTGACCCTCAACGGGGCGACCGCTTTGAGATCCGCATCTATGATGAATGGTGGATCCGGTTCAAACCGACTGCACCTGTGATCCTGTCCTACGTCCAGACCGTGGGCGGACGGGATCACAGGTTCAGGATCGTGGCCGGAGATATTCTGGACACCGAGACGGGAATGCATCTGTCGGACCTGTCGGTGTTCAGCTCAAGCGGCGGCCCGGGCATCGATCACCTCTCCGGGGTGAAGGTGTCCGGCCATGGCTTCGGGCTTGGCCGCGCGTTGCTTCTCCGAGAAGGCCGCACCTTGCCGCCGCACCTTGGCTAACGCGGCGGCAAGGCCTTACATCAAATCATCGCGCTCAAGCAGCGAGGCCCCGCGGGCCGAGCGGTAGCGCTCTTAAAGAGAGAACATCGAAGATGTCCCGCGAAGCCGTCATCGTCTCCACCGCCCGCACCCCGATCGGCCGCGCCTACCGCGGGGCCTTCAACGACACCCAGGCCCAGCAGCTCGGCGCCCACGCCGTGAAGCACGCCGTCGCCCGCGCCGGCGTCGAGCCGGCCGAGATCGAGGACGTGGTCATGGGCGCGGCCCTGCAGCAGGGCTCGACCGGCACCAACGTCGCCCGCCAGATCGCCCTGGCCGCCGGCCTCCCCTCCTCCGTCCCCGGCATGTCGCTGGACCGCCAGTGCGCCTCGGGCCTGATGGGCATCGCCACGGCGGCCAAGCAGGTCATCTTCGATCAGCAGAAGATGGCGGTCGGCGGCGGCCTGGAGAGCATTTCGCTGGTCCAGAACCAGTACATGAACCTGTACCGCGGCAAGGACGAGGACCTGCTGAAGCTGTCGCCGCACATGTATATGTCGATGCTGGAGACGGCCGAGGTCGTGGCCCGCCGCTACAACATCGATCGCGACCGGCAGGACGAGTACGCCCTGCAGTCGCAGCAGCGCACCGCCCAGGCCCAGGCCGAAGGCCGGTTCGACGCCGAGATCGTGCCGATGACCACCACCATGCTGGTCACGGACAAGGCCACCGGCGAGACCTCGAAGAAGGAGATCACCCTCTCCAAGGACGAGGGCAACCGCGCCGACACGACGCTGGAAGGCCTGAAGTCGCTGAAGACCGTGTTCGGCTCGGGCGAAGAGATCCAGCAGGGCGAATTCATCACCGCCGGCAACGCCAGCCAGCTGTCGGACGGGGCCTCGGCCTGCGTGATCATGGAAGCCGGCGAGGCGGTGAAGCGCGGCCTGCAGCCGCTGGGCGCCTATCGCGGCATGGCCGTCGCCGGCTGCGAGCCGGACGAGATGGGCATCGGCCCGGTCTACGCCGTGCCCAAGCTGCTCAAGCGCCACGGCCTGACCATGGATGACATCGGCATCTGGGAGCTGAACGAGGCCTTCGCCGTCCAGGTCCTGTACTGCCGCGACACCCTGGGCATTCCGAACGAGCTGCTGAACGTCTCGGGCGGCGCCATCTCGATCGGCCATCCCTACGGCATGTCGGGCGCCCGGATGACCGGCCACGTCCTGATCGAAGGCAAGCGCCGCGGCGCCAAGTACGGCGTCGTGACCATGTGCATCGGCGGCGGCATGGGCGCTGCGGGTCTGTTCGAAATCTACTGAGACGCGGCCGTTCCTCCCCCTCAGGGGGAGGAACTACCCGTGCGGATCGGGCTTCCCGGCGGCGATCCAGGCCGTCCGGTCGGCTTCCATCTTGGCGGTCCAGCGGGCGCGCAGCACGGCGGGCCGTCCAGGATAGCGCTCTTCCAGGAACTCGGCCGACACCACCCGGTCCGTGCGGAAGGTGCGGAAGTCGTCGCGCGCCTCGCACCAGCCGACCAGCAGCCGCGTCGTCTCGCGGTAGCCGACCAGGAAGGGCCAGATGGTGCGCGTGGTCTCGCGCCCCTGCTCATCGGCGTAATGCAGGGCCAGCTTGCGGCCC
The DNA here is from genome assembly GCF_023259385.1 of Brevundimonas sp. Classification (GTDB taxonomy): domain Bacteria; phylum Pseudomonadota; class Alphaproteobacteria; order Caulobacterales; family Caulobacteraceae; genus Brevundimonas. Next base: position 2,048 of record NZ_JAHFPF010000166.1, read on the forward strand.
GCGTGAATCCACATCCGCACCTGCGCCATGTCCAGCGCGTCCGTCTTGCGTTCCCTGGTCCACACGGGCGGGCCGGCGACGGCGGGCTCCAGCACCACGGGCCGCAGGCGTTCCGGCACGGTGGCGGCGATCTTGGCGATCAGGTCGCGCGCGGCCCGGGCCAGCGCCGGGTCGCCCCGGCCGGCCACCCACTGCGCGCCCAGCACCGCCGCCTCGATCTCGTCGGAGGTCAGCATCAGGGGCGGCATGTCGAAGCCGCCCTCCAGCACATAGCCCAGCCCGGCCTCGCCCCGGATCGGCACCCGCTGGCCCATCAGGGTGGCGATGTCGCGATAGATCGACCGCTTGGACGTCTCCAGCTCGGCGGCGATCGCGTCGGCCGTCACCGGCTTGGACGAGCGCCGCAGCACCTGGATGATCTGGAAGAGGCGGTCGGCGCGTCTCAAGATGTTCTGCCCTATCACTCGCGACGCGGTCGCTCGCTGCTTGAGGGCAGGATGGCGAACGGCTGCTGACAGCATGCTGGCAGCAGGGTGGCAGTAGTCAATGGATTGCCGGCGACGAGGGGTCGTCGGGCGCAGGGCCCAGGTCGCGAATTGTCATCCCCACGAAAGGGAGGACGCGTAGCGAGCATCGCCCGCCACAATGGAGAGACACGATGCTGACCCTGTTTCACGCGCCCTGGTCCCGTTCGGGCCGCATCGTCTGGCTGATGGAGGAGATCGGCGCACCCTGCGAGATCGAATACGTCGACATCATCCGCGCCCAGACCGCCTCGGGCCGCCGCGACCCGGCCAACCTGCATCCGGACGGCAAGGTTCCGGCCCTGCTGCACGACGGCGCCCTGGTCACCGAATCGGCCGCCATCGCGCTGTATCTGACCGACCTCTTCCCCGCCGCCGATCTCGGCGCGCCGGTCGGATCGCCGGAGCGGGCCGCCTACGTCACCTGGCTGGCGTGGACGGCGGGCGAGATGGAGCCCGCCTACTGGGCCCGGATCAGCGGCCAGACGGAGACCGATCCGGTCGCCAAGGCCCGCTACGATCAGGTCAACGCCCGCATCCTGACCGCGCTGGAGCATGGCCCCTATCTGATGGGCCACCGGTTCACGGCGGTGGATGTCATGGTCGGCTCGGCCATGGCCTGGGGCCGCGAGTTCGCCCCCAAGAGCGAGCTGATGGACCGCTGGCTAGCCCGCATCACGGACCGTCCGGCCAATCTGCTGGCGACGGCCAAGGACGGCACGCCGCCGGTGATGGCAGAGGTCGCCTGACCGATCAGGCGGCGTGGGCGGCGCCGCTTCCGTCGTCCCCCATGCCGCCGCCCTCGTCCCCGGTCGTTCGCACGACCGCCTGCAGCGAGGCCACGAAGTCGTCGCGCCAGACGCCCACGTCGGTGTCGCGCACGACCTGCATCAGCGCCTGCCACTTCCGTTTGCGCTCCTCCAGCGGCATGTCCAGCGCCCGCTTGATGGCGTCGGACAGCTCCTCGCGGCTGAACGGATTGACCAGCAGGGCCTCGCCCATCTGCTCGGCGGCCCCGGCGAAGCGCGACAACACCAGTACGCCGGGATCGTCGGGGTTCTGGGCCGCCACATATTCCTTGGCCACCAGGTTCATGCCGTCGCGCAGCGGCGTCACCAGCCCGACCCGCGCGGCGCGGTAGATGCCCGCCAGCTGGTCGCGGCGATAGGTGCGGTTCAGATAGCGGATCGGCTGCCAGTCCATATCGGCGAACTCGCCGTTGATCCGTCCGGCCAGGCCTTCCAGCCGTCCGCGGATGTCCTGGTAGGTGTCCACGTCGTCCCGGCTGATCGGAGTGACCTGCAGAAGGAAGACGTCGCCCCGCTTGTCGGCGTTGTCCTTCAGGAACTGCTCATAGCCCAGCAGCCGCTCCTCCAGCCCCTTGGAATAGTCCAGCCGATCCACCCCGACCATCATCGAGCGGAAGGCCGACGACGCCGCCATCCGGTCGTATGTCCGGCGGCCGAAGGCCGAGTTGCGCGCCTTCAGGAAGCCGTCCACGTCGATGCCGATGGGGAAGACGCCGGTCTGAACCGTCTTGTCGAAAGCCTCCAGCGCGTCGTTCGGCAGCAGCCTGCCGTTCACGCTGGGCTCGGAGGCGACGTAGTCACGGAACAGGTCCAGCCACTCGCGGGTCTGGAAGCCGAGCAGGTCGTAGTCGAACATCGACTCCACCAGCCGCCGGTGATGCGGCAGGGTCACCAGCAGCTGCCGCGCGGGCCAGGGCGTGTGCAGGAAGAAGCCGATGCGGTTCTTGATGCCCAGCCGGCGCAGGTCCCGGGCCATCGGGATCATGTGGTAGTCGTGGATCCAGATGATGTCGTCCGGCTGGATCAGCGGCGCCAGCACCTCGGCGAACCTGGCGTTGGTCCGCTCATAGCCTTCGCCGTACGACCGCTCGTAGGCCGCCAGGTCGGTGCGGTGATGGAACAGCGGCCACAGCGTCTTGTTGGCGTAGCCGTTGTAGTATTCGTCGACGTCCTGGGCCTCCAGATCGACCAGGGCCACGGTCACCCCGGCGCGATCCTCGATCTGCAGCTCGCCGGTGAAGTGTTCTACGGTCTCGCCCGACCAGCCGAACCACAGGCCGTCGTATTTCTTGAGCGCCGCCGACAGCGCCATGGCCAGCCCGCCCGCCGAGCCCGCGGCGGGGTCCTTGGGGGCCGAGACCCGGTTGGAGACGACGATCAACCTACTCATGGAAACTCACCGGACATCCGTCCACGACCGGCTCAGCAGCACGGCGCAGTTGATGATGCCCACCAGCGAATAGGTCTGCGGGTAGTTCCCCCACAGCTCGTCATCACCGAGAGAAATGTCCTCGCTCAGCAGGCCCGCATGGGTCCGGCGGCTCAGCATCTGTTCGAAGATCTCGCGCGCCTCCTCGGTGCGGCCGTTCTGGTGCAGGGCCTCGATGAACCAGAAGGTGCAGAAGTTGAACGCCGTCTCCGGCTCGCCGAAATCGTCCGGCTCGACGTAACGGAACAGGTAGGGGCCCTTCTTCAGGTCCCGCTCGATGGCGTCGAAGGTCGCCACCTGACGAGGATCGCGGGCGTCGAGGAAGCCGAGGTCGGTCATCTGGAGCAGGGAGGCGTCCAGCTCGCGGTTGCCGAAGCTGGCGGCGAAGCGGCCCTCGTCGGGCAGGAAGGCCTCCTTCTCGATCCGGGCGCGGATCTGGTCGGCCCGCGCGCGCCAGACCTCGGTCCGGGAGGTCAGCCCCAGATGGTCCGCCGCCTTGGCCAGACGGTCGCAGGCCGCCCAGCACATGACCGAGGAATAGGTATGGACCCGGGCGATGGTCCGGAATTCCCACAGGCCGGCGTCGACCTGGTCGTGCATGGCGAAGGCCCGCTCGCCGACCTTCTCCAGCGCGTGGAAGTCGTCGATGGTGCCGGGGCGCAGCAGGCGCTGGTCGTAGAAGGCCTGGACCAGCGGCAGGACGATCTGTCCGTACACGTCATGCTGCAGGTGTTCGCGCGCCTGGTTGCCGACGCGGACCGGCTGCATGCCGCGATAGCCGGCGACGGTCTCGGTGATCCGTTCGTCGATGTCTTCTTCCAGGCCGACACCGTAGACCGGCTGCACATGGCCGCCGCCCGAGGCGTCGACCAGGTTGCGCAGATAGCCGAGGTAGTTCTCCAGCAGGTCGACCGCGCCCAGACGGTTCAGCGCCCGTACGACGTAATAGGCGTCGCGGATCCAGCAGTACCGGTAGTCCCAGTTGCGTCCGCTCTCCGGGAACTCGGGCACCGAGGTGGTCAGGGCCGCGACGATGGCTCCCGTTTCCTCATAGGCGCAGAGCTTCAGCGTGATCGCCGCCCGGATCACCGCCTCCTGCCAGTCCAGCGGCAGGTAGAGCTTGCGCACCCAGTCCTGCCAGTAGGCGATGGTGCGATCCAGCGCCGCCGAGACGCCCGGTCCGACATCCTGGTCGTAGCCCTCGTCCGGCCCCAGGAAGAAGGCGTGGGCCTTCTCCAGCCGGAAGGTCCGCTCGTTCATCACATGCGACACCGGGCAGTCGGTCGTCAGCCGCAGGATGACGTCCGTGCACAGATAGCGGATGTGGTTGGAGCCGCTGGTGCGTTCGGCCGGCCGCGCGCCCCAGTCCGCCGAGGGCCGCAGCCGCACGCGGATGCGGGGCGATCCCTCCAGGGGCCGCACGATCCGGGCGAAGGCCAGCGGGCGATAGGTGCGGCTGTGCTTGGGATGGCGCGGGGCGAAGTCGAGGATTTCGACCATGGCCCCGTCCGCGCTGGTCAGCACGGTCCGCAGCACCGGAGTGTTGCGAATATAGGCCTGGCTGATGTGCTTCAGCCCCTCCAGCTCGATGTCCCAGAACCCGTGCTGAGGGTCATTGCCGTCCATCAGCGCCGAGAAGACGGGGTCGCCGTCCACCCGGGGGGCGCAGGCCCAGACGAAGCGGCCGCGCCGGTCGATCAGGGCGCTGATCGAACAGTTGCCGATGGGGGCCAGGTCCAGGTCGGGTTGGGTCATGCCTCCACCTCGAGCTGCTCCAACCAGTCCAGCACGGCGTCCACCCCGGACAGGCCGTGGCGGGCGGCGGTCTCGCGCGGCGGTCCGACCAGGACGCCGAAGCCGCCCAGTTCGCTCGCCGCCCGGAAGCCGTCCTCGTCGGTCAGGTCGTCGCCCAGCATGACCGGAACCGCTCCGGCGAAGGGCGCCTCGGCCATGAAGGCCTTCAGCGCCGTGCCCTTGCTGGCTCCCGGCGTCTTCAGCTCGATTACCATATTGCCGGGCTGCAGCGTCAGTCCGGTCTCGGCCGCCAGGCGGCGGGTCAGGGCCTCGGCGTCCCCCGCCGTCTCGGGCGCGCCGCGATAGTGCAGGCCGGCGGCCACGGCCTTGTCCTCGACCACCACCCCGGGGCGGTTGCGGGCGAACTCCTCGAAGGCCCGCACCGCGCCGCGCACGGCTTCCGAGGCCTCGGCGCGCAGGAAGGCGCCGTCGGCGCGGCGGCGCTCCAGCCCGTGCACGCCGGAGGCCGAAGCCATGCTGGAATCGGAGATCCGGTCGATCTCGGCGATGGTCCGACCGCTGATGATCGCCACCCGTCCACCCAGCCGGGGCGTCAGCGCCTGCAGGACGGCGGTGCGCCGGGCATCCGGGACCACGGCGTCGGGCGTCGGCGCCAGCTCGGCCAGCACGCCGTCCAGATCGAGGAAGAGGGCCGGTCGGCTCAGGCGCGCGGGCGGCGCAGGCAAACGCGGAATGGCGTCGACCGCCGCGGTGTCGGCGTCGAGAGTCAGGTCGGACGTGCCCATGGCCGTCCTAACGCGTCAGGCCCCACGGGTTTCCCTCAGCTTGGCCTTTTGTTTCGCAGATGCAGCAAACGACGGCGGCTCAGGGCGTTTCGGAATTCCCGGCGCGCAGGATGATCGGCTGGATCGAATCCACGAAGGTCCGCGTCCAGGTGTTCTCGGGCGTGCCGTTGGTCAGGTAGACGATGATGTAGTGGTCGCTCAGGTCCTCGCCGCGGAACAGCAGCCGCACGCGCACCTTGACGCTCCCGTCGTGGCCGACCTCGCGATAGTCGCCGCTCTCGCCATAGTCCCAGCCCGAGGCGAAGCCGGTTCCGCCGTTGGGCAGGGGGTAGGGCCGCCATAGCCGCGCCAGCGTCTCTTGCCGGGCGAACCGCCCCTGCGCCACCGCGGTCAGGAACCGTCCCAGGTCATCCGCCGTGGTGTAGAGCTCGGCATGGGAGACGCTGTAGTCGCGCCACTGGATCGGCCGATCCGGAACGAGGCGCCCGTCCTCGCCGTGATAGGGGCTGACCAGCCGGTCGCGGGGCGCGTTCTCCACGCCCAGATAGACATCCTTCAGCCCGAGCGGCTCGACGATGCGGCTGCGGACGATGTCCCGGTAGGACATGCCGTACACCGCCTCCAGTACGGCC
>NZ_JAHFPF010000167.1 GCF_023259385.1 Brevundimonas sp.
CCGCGACGGCGGGGTCTTCAGATACTCAACGACATGCGGCTCGATACCGACGTGGCGGATCAGCTCCAGCGCGTTGCGCGACGTCCCGCAGGCGGGGTTGTGATAGATGACGATGTCCATATCGAGCCTCAGTCGCAGCACGCCAATTCGGCCAGGAGCGGCGCGCACAACTCCGAGCGGCCCTGGCAGCAATCCTTGAGCAGGAACATCACCATCCCGCCGATCCGCTCCAGATCGGCGCGATAGACGATCCACCGGCTGTGGCGCTCGGACGTAATCAGTCCTGAGCGCGACAAGACGCCGAGATGAGCCGACATGGTGTTGGCCGGCACGGCGAGCTGGTTGGCGATCTCTCCGGCGGCCAGCCCCTCGGGCTCGTGACGCACCAGCAGGCGGAAGGTCTCCAGCCGGGTGGACTGGGCGAGGGCGGCGAGCGCCAGGATTGCGTCTTCGGATTCCATATTTCCAAATTAATGGAATTGTGATTCCCGGCAAGCCTTTTCCGGCTGCTCCAGTCGGGCCGCCGGAACAGGGTCAGCGGCGCATGTGAACGTCGAAGGCGCCCGTCTGGCCGGCGGCGACCTCAGTCCGGCAGGTGCCGGGCGGCGATTTGAAAGGGCACCGGAACCAAAGGTCGTCGAACTCCAGCACCAGCGGCCCGTCCGCCGACGCCTGATACTCGCATCGTCCCCCCGTTAATGCTGCGCGCGGCGATGACCTGCTGTTCGTCCCGCGCGCCGCAACTCCCGCTGCAAGGAACGTCCGCCGATCTGCGAGCGCGCCTGCCTCAAAAGACCGGCGCTCGGATGTCTTTCACCGCTCGAAGCAGTCGCTTTAGGGCGCTTCGGCAGGGCGTGAGTCGCGAGTAGGGAATTGACTGAGCGCGCGGGCCAGCCAGTCCGGTAGATGCGGCCTGACTAAAATCAGTTCTCCGAACGCCGAAGGTCCCAGCTTTCGCTCCAGCGGCCCGACTGCTGTCTGAGCCTTCTCGGGACCCAGCCAGGCCAGCGCCCGAACTGCATCGCCGGCTGGCCGGTCAGCGAGTAAAAGTTGCCATGCGGGTGCATGCCTGAACTCGACGATCTGACCGTCGACACGGAGTTGCCGGCTCGGCCCGTTGGTCAGATAGATTGTGCGGATCGGCACCTGGGTTGTTAGGCCCAGGGAGTTCGCCGCCGCCGCGCCATGGGTGACGATGATCTCTCCTCGTCGCTGGCTGATGGCGCGAGCGACCTTCTCGACCGACGGTGCTCTCAGGCCGAAGCGGGTTTCCAACGGGCACACGTAGAGCCCTCGACCGACGCGTAACAAACTGCTGCGGCGCGCCAGCCGCGATAGCGCCCTATGCACCGCCGCACGGCCTCCCAGGTGCAGGAGCGATCCGGTGGTGATCGACGAGCCTTCGGGCAGCGCTCCGACGCTTTTCATGATCTGCTCGGCCAAAGCTCGCATGCCCACCGCTCTCCGACGCATCATGAGGGCCCCATTGGGAGGGGATGTAACCTTCGAGCAGCCTCAGCGGTAAGTCTGACAGGATCATTCGAACCGACAGCGGGGGCGGGGTCGCCGAGGCTATCACTAGGCGCCCACGCCACGGTCGGGCAGATAAGCCAGTGCGTCGGCCAACGCATAGGCGGTCTGTAGCTCGAGCCCTTCTCGACTGCGCCGTCGACGGCGGCTGGGCAGCCCGTCCATACCTCATGGACGGTCCAGCCCTCTTCATTCGGCCGAATGTCGTAACGTGAGCTTCGGGAGATCATGCCTTGGCAGCCTCGAGACCTCAACTGCTGGCGTTGGGGTTACGACAGGAGAAGGAAGGGCCATGTTATTCGACGGCCGACTGCGCCCTCAGGTATGCGGCGAAGCTCAAGCAGTTCGCGCGGTCATGATGTCGGGCTCCTTCGCTTCATATCGCTTCTAAAGCCGTTTCCAGTTGCCGCAGGCGTCCGGTCATCGCGTTCACGACCGATGTGTGGATGTCGACATGGAAGTCTGCCGGCATGCGGCCAAGGGCACGTTCCGCCGCCGGGAGGGCATCACGGCGGATTTCATCCAGAACCTGTCTGATGATCGCCTGACCGAGTCCGGCTTCCTTTGCTGTCTCGACAAAATGACGACCGTGCACGTCGAGAATTTTGTAATGGCGGTTCGCTCCAACCGACATTGCCAGCGTGTATTTGTTGTGCGGGATTCGCTTTGCGTCGAAGGCTGGCTGCGCACTTAGAACGTCATAAAACGGCGTCAGCTCGAAGCGGCCGCCGGGACGGATAAAGACGCTGAAGTTCTTGCCATGCCCGTCGGTGGCGCCGATCAGCCAGAAGATGATCTGACTCTTGAGGAAGGCGGCCTGATCCCTGAGCGGCTCATCGCTTCCCTGAAGCAGCGTCATGATATCGACCGCGCTCGGCCCTTGCTGGTTTTGATACTTCCGGCTCGAAGGAATCGACAGCGCCTGACAGCAATCCTCCTGCGGAAGGCGCAGGAGTTGGCTGTCGCCTCGCCAGCGCCGATCAAAGCGCTCGACGACGAGAACACGGCGCGCGCCGAATGTCGCCATTTCCGTCTGAGCGACCTGGAGGCCGAACCCTTCGAGAAGTTTCAAGCAGTAGTGTTCATTCTCGACGCTGTTTGACAGATCGATCATGCCCCAAGGCGTCGGGATTTCTCCGAGCTGGGGTTTGAGGATGTGGGTCGTCGGCGTCGTGCCGACTGGGCGTTTCCAACGGCCCTCATGAAACAGCAGCGCCGTTTTTTCCTGAGCGCCCGCCACCGAAATCCGAAACTCCTGTTCGGTATCGATGCCGAGCGGCGCGCGCGCGAGGTTGGCCAGGATCGCCTCGATCTCTTCGTCGCTGACCGGCTCGCCTTCAATCGGCGGAAATGCGTCGATCACCACTCCGTCGGGCAGGAACTGCAGGGCCCCCACGCAGTCGCGGCCGATCTGCTCCAACAGACTGTAGGAATCCGTGCCTTGCGCGCCCGTCTTCTCAGCTACGAGGCGGCGAACCGTCGGATTGTCCGGCAGAAGGTTGTCGAAAACCGCGACAACCCGCTCGCCCCGGAAGGTGGCCTTCCTTGGCGGCAGCGACAACGAGATCGGGAAGTGCGGCGGCCAGTCCAGCCAGCTCTGATCGTACTGAAACGCGATCGCGCCACCCGGCTCTTTGTCCAATCGCCCGACCAGACGATTGTTGATGAGCACATTGAGCGGCGCATGGGTCTTGCGACGCCCCATCAGAAGATGTCCTCGATATCGGTGGATGAGCTTTTCGATCGAGGACCGATTGTCATCTCCAGATCGAGCGCCGCGAGCAGATCGCAGATCGATGAGATTTTTGCGCCGTTGTGGCCGCTTTCGATCTTGGAAATCAGCTCTTGGCGCATGCCTGATCGTTCGGCGAGTTCTGTCTGACTCATCCCCTTCAGCTTTCTGAATCGCTGTATGAGGTTGCCAACTTGGCCGGGGGAACGAGCTATCCGGTTCATGGGAGTCTCCTTCCCATCACTATGCGGGAAATCGCATAATATAGCAATATGTGACTTAGCGCATAGAATTGAATTATGCGTAACGTGACATAATTTTATTCTATGCGCGTTTTCGCATAGAACCCGTGATTCTCAACCCTGAACTGCCGCTCGGCGATCCTCGGCGGAGTGGCGTCGGGAGGGTTGATCGCGATAGTAGAGCGGACGGGTGGCGCAGCAGGCGCGATCGTAGAGCCCGCGGTTGTCGGAATCGGTCCGCCAGAAGGCTGCCGCGGATCGCCGGCCCGCCGCTAGTCCTATGCGCAACTTTCGATTACGACCGGCCTTTTCGGGGGGATCAAATCACAATGGCCGATCAAGGCGCAGCGCGCATCAGGCGCATGATCAAGAAGACGGAACTACGCCAGATGGTGCCGCTCGCGGACAGCACCATCTGGGAAATGGAACAGCGCGGCCAGTTTCCGCGGCGGTTCGCGCTCACGCCGCGCTGCGTGGTCTGGGATCTCGCCGAGATCGAAGCGTGGCTCATGCTCCGGCGGGAAAATCCCATCCAGCGGGCGCCGCATCCCGACGTCCGCAAGCGCGTCGCCCGGCCGGTGAAGTTGGTGAACAAGGACTGACGGGCTGACCGCCGCGTCGACGGGCACCGCACGGGCGCGGTTCGCACGGCCTTCGTCCGCCACGGCAGGCGTGTGGTCCCCATGCGAGAGAATCCGCAGGCCGCAAGGCGCGACATCCTGATCGGTCGTCGTCGTCAGGGAAGAAGGGGTCTGCGTCGTCGCGACTCCACCGTGGTGACAATGGCCGTGCGAGCAGATGGCGTGGCTGTCCGGATCACCGGCGGCGACGGGGTCGGTCGGGGCTTCGGTGACCGCCTCTGAGGTGTGAGCGCTCGCTTCGGGGCGCAAATCGCGGCCTCTAGGGCGGACACAAGGACAAACAGGGCCAGAAACGACGCAAGCAACGCCGCCATCCAACCATCCCTGACCGAGGAGAGTCTTGTGCCGCCCTATAACACGGGCGGCCACGACCGCAATCGCGCCAACGTCGCAGGACGGGGGTGCGACGGTTGCAAAGAAGGCGGAGCGGCTTGATGCTCTGTGGGCCGGGCGAGCGTCGCGCGAACGCCCGCCAGCGCGTCGATCTGTCCCGAAGTCCTCGGTTGCGTGAGCGCCGCACCGCGAGTAGATGCCGGTCGGGGATTCCGTTTGCGAAATTCGATTCGTTCCTTCTGCATCTTTCTGTGCACCGCTCTTCTGGCGGTGACGATGCTGCATGGCATGATGGATGCGCAGCACGGCATGGCTCATGCCGCCGATTGGCCCGCCGTAGCGTTGGTCGAAGTCGACACGGTGGCGGACCAGATCGCGGATCATGTCCACGTCGCGCCGGACGATCAATCCGGCGACGCCACCCCCGAGGACATCGATAACGAAGGCCCCCTGGGTCACGGACACCAGGTCGGCGGCGACAGCCACGGGGCGCTCCCGGGAGCCGAGTATCCGCTAGATGACGGCCTGTCTTTCAGGCTTGCCGCCCGTACGCCCGGCGAGGCTCCGGCCTTGGGCGATCTGAGCCGGGACGGGCCCGAATATCCTCCGAAACGGATGCGCACGGTCGTCTGAACCGGCGCGGCCGTTCGGCTGCGCGCACCTCGTTTTCCGGAGATTTCCTTGAACACCCCGATTACCGGCCTGGCCGGATCGTGGGCGCGTCTGGCGGCCGTTTCGGCGCTGGCGCTTCCACTGGCGGCGTTGCCGTCTCTTCCTGCGCTCGCGCAGACCCCGCCGTCGGCCGCGACGGAAGCGGCCGCCCTGACCCTGGAGGGCGCGCTCGCGCGCGCCGCCGGCGTCGATCCGGGCTTGCCCGGCGCGGAGGCGCGGGTTCGCGCGGGCGACGCCGCTGTGCGCCAGGCCGACGTCCGGCCCAATCCGACGCTGGGCTTGATGGTCGAAAACCTGCCGACGCTGGGCGGCGGCAACATCATCGACCGCACAGAGACGACCCTGTCCTATGAGCAGCGGTTTGAGCGGGGCGGCGATCGACCGGCCCGGGTGGCTCTGGCCCGGGGCGAAGTCGCCGTCGTCCAGGCCGAAGCGGCGATCAGACGACTGGATCGTCTAGAGCAGGTGCAACGCGCCTGGGCCGAAGCGCTTTTCGCCCAGGCCGAACTTGAGATCGCTCGTGAACGTCTCGCCCTGGCCGAACGCTTCCAGATCGAAGTGCAGCGTCGTGTGGACATGGCCCGCGATCCCCTGTTCGCCGGCGCCCGCGCCGAGGCCGAACTCGCTCAAGCCCAGATCGACTTCGACCAGGCCGGAATTCAGGCCCGGCTCGCCCGCGCCACGCTCGGACGGTTCTGGATCGGCGCCCCGGATTTTTCTCTCGATCCGGCCGACTTCGAGGACACGGGCGCCGCCCGAGAAATGGCAGGCCCGGCCTCCGGGATTGACCTCGCGGTTCTGGCCGCACAGCGGGATGTCGCTCAAGCCAGAGTCCGCGTGGAACAGGCGCGCTCCACCCCTGACGCCACGGTCAGCGTCGGCGTCCGCCACTTCTGGGACGGGCAAGATCTTGGCCTGGTGGTCGGCGGGTCCATCCCGCTCGGCCGCTACGATCGAAACGAGGGGGCCATTGAGCGCGCCAGGTTCGAAGGCGTCGCCGCCGAGGCCGACATGGCGGCTCTCCGGCAGGAACGGGAACGCGAGATCGCCCGGCTACAGGTGCTTCTCGCCTCGCGGGCTCTGGAAGCGCAGCGCATCGCCAACGAGACCTTGCCTCAGGCCGAGCGCGCCGTGGCCCTCGTCCGCGACGGCTTTGCGCGCGGCGGTTTCACCTACAATGACGTCATCGCCGCCCAGACCGCGCTTCTCGCTACCAAGGCCCGCCGCGTCGCGGTTCTCAAACAGTTTCACATCGACCGCGCCCGCCTTGACCGGCTGACCGGCGCGCACGCCGACCTGCTCGGCCTGGAGATCCGCTCATGATCCGTCACACTCCCTCGCGGCGCGTGATCGCCGCGTCATTGCTGGCCCTTGCGGTCGGCGTTTCAGCCTGCGGACAGGGCGGGGCTGAAAAGGCCGAAGGCGCGGAGGCCGCGGAGGCCGCTGACTATGAGCGGGGCCCGCACAACGGCCGCCTGCTCAGGGACGGCGACTTCTCCCTGGAGATCACCATCTTTGAAGAGGGCCCCGAGCCGCTCTATCGCCTCTACCCTTACTTGAAGGACAAGCCGCTGGATCCGCGACAAGTCCAGGCCTCCATCGCCCTGACGCGGCTGGGGCCCAAGGTCGACCGTTTCGCGTTCACGCCGACCGCCGACTATCTCGCGAGCCCCACTGTGGTGGCCGAACCGCACTCGTTCGACGTCTCGGTGGCGGCGACCCATGCGGGCAAGCGGTCGACCTGGACCTATCCATCCTATGAGGGCCGCACGGTGATAACCGCCGACGCCGCCCGGGCCGGCGGGGTCACGACGCAGAGAGCCGGCGGGGCGGTGCTGGGCGAGAGCCTGCCGCTCAGCGGCCGGGTCGAGATCACGCCCGAGGGACAGAGCGAAGTCCACGCGCGCTATCCGGGACGGGTGGTGGCGATGAACGTCCAGCTGGGCCAGCGCGTCTCGCGGGGTCAGGTGCTGGCGCGCGTCGAGTCCAGCGACAGTCTGCAGACCTATTCCGTCACCGCCCCGATCTCGGGAATGATCACGGCCAAGAACGTCAACCCCGGCGCCATCACGGGCAATGGCGAGCCGATGCTGACCATCGGCGATCCGACCCGGCTCCACGCTGAATTCTTCCTCTATCCCCGCGACGCCGAACGCGTCCGGGTCGGCCAGCGCGTCGAGATCACCAGCCTGGCGGGCGAACATCGCGCGCTCGGCGTCATCGAGGCGGTCCTGCCGTCCAGCGACCCCATGAGTCAGACCCTGGTCGCCCACGTCGCGCTGCCCTATCAGGGCGGCGTCTGGCGGCCGGGACTGGGGGTCCGGGGCGCGGTCCAGGTCGGTCAGGGCGAAGTTGCGCTGGCGGTCCAGACCAAGGCCATCCAGCCGTTCCGCGATTTCCAGGTCGTCTACGCCAAGGTCGGCAACACCTATGAGGTGCGGATGCTGGAACTCGGCCGCCGCACGCCGGAATGGACCGAGGTGCTGGGCGGTCTCGAACCCGGAACCGAATACGTCGTCGACGGCGCCTTTCTCATTCGCGCGGACATCGACAAGTCCGGCGCGAGCCATGACCACTAGGGGGCGCGCAGACCATGCTTGAACGCATCATCGCGCTGTCGATCCGCTTCCGCTGGGGGGTCATGGCGCTCGTCCTTCTGGCCTGCGCGGTCGGCGTCTGGAGTTTCCAGCGCCTGACGATCGACGCCACGCCGGACATCACCAACGTCCAGATCCAGATCAACACCGAGGCTCCCGGCTACTCGCCGCTGGAGGCC
>NZ_JAHFPF010000168.1 GCF_023259385.1 Brevundimonas sp.
CAAATGGGTCTTCCCGGGCGGCAAGGTCGAGCGGTCGGACGCCGCCGCCGCCTTCGCCACCGACCTGAAGCCCGCCGAAGCGGCGCGCCTGGCCCGCGAGGTTCCGGTTCGCCGCGCCCGCGCCCTGGCCCTGGCCGCCGTGCGCGAGACCTATGAGGAGACCGGCCTGCTGCTGGCCGAGCCCGCGCCGCCCGCCTCCGTCGCCGGGGGCTGGCGCGAGTTCCGCGCGGTCGGCGCCCTGCCCGACCTGGCCGCCCTGTCCTATGTGGCCCGCGCCATCACCCCGCCGGGCCGCACCCGCCGCTTCGACGCCCGCTTCTTCATGGCCGACGTCTCGGCCCTGCTGCACCCGGAGCCGACGGCCGGCTCCGGCGAGCTGGACGAGATCGCCTGGCTGCCTCTGGTCGAGGCCCGGGCGCTGGACCTGCCCGCCATCACCCGCTTCGTCCTGGGCGAGGTGGCCGAGCGGCTCAATGCCCCCAATCGTCCCCTGCCCTTCGTCCGCATGGTGCGCGGACAGCATGTCGTGGATCATCAGGACTGACGATCCCTGACCGGCGGCGACCGACGGTTGCCTGTTTCCGTTGACTGCGGTTTCCTCGGCGCGGGAGGATTTCCATGCGCCGCCACATCGCCCTCATCGTCGCCCTGTGTCTGACCGCCGCGCCCGCCTTGGCGCAGGATGCGCCCGACCGGATCGAGGTCGTCATGCGTCCGGATGTCCTGTTCTACAGCATCGAGGACGGCGGCCAGGGCCGCTTCCGGTCCGGCGACAGAGAGGACTGGACCTTCCCCGTCAGCCACGAGGACTATGTCGTCATCCGCGACCTGCTGGAGCCCTACCGCGCCGAGGGCCTCGCCTGCGACAACCCCAAAGCGGACGTCTATCGGGACGGCTACCTGCTCTGGCGGGACAGTCGGGGCGAGGTCCGGCGCCCGAACGACAGCTTCTGCTACACCGACACGTTCAGCCGCAGGTCCATCAACAGCAATCGGGCCTATCGGCAGATGAATGACTGGGCCCGCGCCCGCTTCATCCCGCCGCCCGGCCTGCCCGCACCGACCACCATGACCCTGGTCTGGCGCTCGTGGGGCAACCGGCTGGTCGAGTGGACCCTGCCGCGCGGCGGTGAGGGGCGATACGTGAACCGCGACGCCGAGCCGGTGACCTTCCCGGTGTCGGAGGAACAGTTCGACCGCTTCCGCGCCCTGTTCGCTCCCTATGAGGGCGTCCGTTTCGAGTGCCGGCGCGTCATCACCGACGGGGCATACGGCAGCGTGATCTGGTCCCAGCCCGGCCACGCGGACCAGTCGCTGAATTTCGACGCCGGCTGCGTCAGCGGCGACGCCGCCGACGTCTTCCAGCGGCTTGAGCAGGCCGAGACGATGCTGGACACGTTCAAGGGTGCGCGCTGACGTGGCCGACACCCCGATCACCCTGCGCCTGACCATCGCCGACCCGGTCGCCGGCGTTCGCTACAGCCTGCAGAAGGACGACGCGCCGCACGAGCCGGTCACGGCGACCGACGCGCCCCTGTCGTTCGAGGTTCCGATCCGCCTGGCCGACGACAACCGCGTCCTGGGCCCCTTCGTACGCCGCGAGGGTCCGGCGCGCCGCTTCGTCTACATCCGGATCGGCCAATCGGCGGGCGACCATGCGACGGAATGGAACCGCCGGGCCAAGATCGACATCCACGACATCCCGCCCGCCCTGTTGGACAAGGCCCGCGCGGGCGCCGTTCTGGAGGTGGTCCTGCCCGGGAAGGGCAAGGACGGCTCGCCCGCCTGCGCCACCGTCCGGCCGGTGAAGGGCTGGACCGTCGCCTGACCGCGTCCGTCCGATTCTGACGCACGCGCATGCCAGACTGACGGCGGTCTTTCCCACCGTTCATCGCGTCCCATCGCCCCGCGCGCGATATCGTATTTTACGGTCTGGCCGACTTTGAAAACGGAATTCGACCGGAAACGATCAACCCTATCAATCCGCCAGCGGGCGGGTCAGGTCGAACTCGACGCGGAAGAAGCGCCCGCCCGGACGGCGCAGCTCATAGGCGAAGGTCTGGCCGGGATGCACCTCAACCGCCCAGACATTGGTGGTCGAGACCTGGGCCCCGCCGGCCACGAACTGGTCGATCGAGGCCTGATTGACTGGAAATTCCTGTCGCGAGGCCGTTCCCGCCTCGGCCGTATCGCCGCCGTACATGTGATAGCCGTGGATGACCCCCTCGGGGTCCCGGTGATCGTGCCTGAGCCATAGGCCTTCGTCCGTCCGCGTCACGATCCAGCGCCGCGACCGGTCCCCGCCCACGGCGAAGGGGATCCCGACCTCGTTCAGCGCGCAGTCGCGCACGTGCATGACCAGCCGCTTGCCCCGGAAGTCGGCGTCAGCGGCGTCGGTCGACACCACCCGCCCCTCGAACCGCTGGCCGCACAGGGCGTTGAGCCGGGCCAGGAAGGCGTCCTGCGGATCCGTCGCCTCCTGCGCGAAGGCGGGAGCGGACAGGGACAGGGCGGCCGCGGCGGCGGCGAGAAGAAGCGCTTTCATGCCCGCCACCGTGACCTTTGAACGGCCGATGCTCAATGCGGCGTCGCGCCCGTTGACTTCCGGGCGCGCCTGAGTATGTTCCGCGCCTCTCATTTAGCGGCTTTCGCCGTCCGCAAAGGTAATTGTCCGATGGCCAAGCCGGCTTCCATCAAGATCCGCCTGAACTCGACCGCCGACACCGGCTTCTTCTACGTCACCAAGAAGAACGCCCGTACGATGACCGAAAAGATGGTCGTCAAGAAGTACGACCCGGTCGTCAAGAAGCACGTCGAATTCAAGGAAGGCAAAATCAAGTAAGTACTTGATTTGCTAACGATTTTCGAAGCGCCCGATCAGCGATGACCGGGCGTTTTTCGTTGTCCGCCCCTCATCCGCGGCAAGGCGTGCTAGGGTGCGGGATGAGCGATCCTGAAGACGGCCAGACCGACGCCCCGCCCGAGGGCGAGACCCCCGTCCAGAGGGCTCTGCGCCTGAAGCAGGCCAGGATCGCGGCCCAGCCCAAGCCTCCGCGTGGAGGCAAGTTTCAGCGTGAACAGGCCGCCCGGATCGCCACCGGCAAGTCCAAGCCCTGGATGAGTCGCTAGGCGGGGTGGCCGTCCAGCAGGGAACGGATGCTCTGCAGGGCCTTCACATCCCGCCCGTCCGCGCGACCGCCGAGGGAGACCTCGGGGATGATCACATCCAGCATCGCCACGGCTTCGGCGGGCGTCTTGGGGACATGATCGAGAATG
Organism: Brevundimonas sp.; assembly: GCF_023259385.1. Taxonomy (GTDB): domain Bacteria; phylum Pseudomonadota; class Alphaproteobacteria; order Caulobacterales; family Caulobacteraceae; genus Brevundimonas. The sequence continues at coordinate 3,277 of NZ_JAHFPF010000168.1, forward strand.
ACGCGCTCTAGGTTCTCGACCGCCCTGTAGGCGGCGTCGTCCGCTGAGACGCTGAGGTTGGAAAACTGCACTATGGCTTGGGAGAAGGATGCCCGGCCCATTGCTGCCCCTTTCCGACGAAGCTGAGGCGGTGCAGGCCGGGTCGAGGGACCGCGGTCCTGACGGCTGTTCGTCTAAGGTGAAGCTGTCGCTATTCGCGATTTCTGTCCAGTATCAACGTGTTTCAGAAGTTACAGAACGACGATCATCAGGCCGCCCGGGCGATCACCTGGTTGCGCCCGCGCGCCTTGGCCTCATAGACGCCCTCGTCGGCGCGCTTGAGCAGGGCGTCGGGGGTGTCGGTCACGCCGTTGAAGGCGGCCACCCCGACCGAGACGGTGATGGTCAGGCTCTCGGCCCCGCCCATGATCGGGAACGGCAGGGAGCCCACGTCGCGGCGGATCCGGTCGGCCACGCGGGTGGCGTCCTCCAGCGAGGCGCCGGGCATGACCACCACGAACTCCTCGCCGCCCAGACGGCACGGCAGGTCGATGGCGCGGACATTGGTGGCCAGGCGCACCGCGAACTCGCGCAGCACCTCGTCGCCGGCGTCGTGGCCGAAGCCGTCGTTGACCGCCTTGAAGTGGTCGATGTCCAGGACCAGCACGGCCACGGTGTCGCCCCCCTGCCCGGCCCGGCTGAGCAGGGCCTGCAGCTGGCCGGCCATGTAGCGGCGGTTGTGCAGCCCGGTCAGCGCGTCGGTGACCGCCATCTCCAGGCTGTAGTCCAGCTTCTGCTTCAGGAAGTCGGCGTAGCGCTTGCGCTTGATCTGGCTGCGCGCGCGGGCGTCCAGCTCCTCGGCGTCCACCGGGCGGGGCAGGATGTCGTTGACGCCCAGCTCCAGCGCCTTGATCAGCCGGGGCCGGTCGGCCGGATCGACCACCGCCAGGATGGGCACGCGCCGGGAGGCCTCGTTCGAGCGCGCCTGGGCCACGAAGCGCAGGCCGTCGAACTCGGACGCCGAGACGTTGACGATCATCAGGTCGACCGGACCGCGCGCGGCGATCAGGGCCGCCGCCGGATCGGGCTCGTGCACCGGGCGGTGTTCGTCGGACAGCTGGGCCACGATCTTGCCGGCCTGCAGGGCGCTGTCGTCCACGACCAGGACGCGCCCGCCGGAGCCGCGTAGACGGCCCGCGCCGTCGGTGTCGACGCCGAAGCGGCGGCCGCTTTCCTCGCGCTCGCGCAGCTCGTCCATGACCGCCTTGAGCCGCACCAGCGACTTCACGCGGGCGAACAGGATGACGTCGTCGATGGGCTTGGTGACGAAGTCGTCGGCTCCGGCTTCCAGTCCCTTGATCTTGTCCTCGCGCCCGTCCAGCGCGGTCACCAGCACGACCGGGATGTGACGCGTCACCGGATCGGCCTTCAGCCGGCGGCAGGTCTCGAACCCGTCCATGCCGGGCATCATGACGTCCAGCAGGATGATGTCGGGCCGCTCGGCCGAAGCCACCTCGATGGCCGTGTGGCCGTCCATCGCCGTCAGAACCTCATAATATTCGAGGGTCAGCTTGGCCTCGAGCAGGCGGACGTTCGGTTCGACGTCGTCGACGACAAGGATGCGCGCCGTCATGCCGCCCTACCCCAGATGCTTCCGGACGACCTCGAGGAAATGCATCACCGAGATGGGCTTGGAGATATAGGCCTCGCAGCCGCCCTGCCGGATCCGCTCCTCGTCGCCCTTCATGGCGAAGGCGGTCACCGCCACCACCGGGATATGGTTCAGTTCCTCGTCGTCCTTGAGCCATTTGGTGACCTCCAGCCCCGAGATCTCGGGCAACTGGATGTCCATCAGGATCAGGTCGGGCCGATACTGGCGCGCCAGGGCGAGCGCCTGCAGACCCTCGCGGGTCTGAAGGGTTTCGTAGCCCTGCGAGTCGAGCAGATCATGAAACAGCTTCATGTTCAGCTCGTTATCCTCGACGATGAGGACCTTCTTCGACATCACCACCCGGCCTGTTCACCCCTCTCAGACGCGATTGCGCGGGGGCTTGTGCTCTTCCGAGACAGTCTCACCACGGTTCTCTTAAGTTGACGTGAAGCGCCGGTTTTCCCGTCGCCCGTCCGGTCGTGAAGGCGAATGGAGAGGCGAGCACGATAGCTTGTGATCGGCCGCTCAGGCACAATCTCCCCTTCATGAAGTCCATCTGCCGCGACTGCCTCTGGACCAGCGACCGCAAGGCCGAGCGCTGCGGCGCGTGCGGGTCGCGGCGGATCGTGAGCCATGACGAGCTGGACGGCCTGACCATCGCCCATCTGGACTGCGACGCCTTCTACGCCTCGGTGGAGAAGCGCGACCGGCCCGAACTGCGCGACGTGCCGGTGATCGTCGGGGGCGGCAAGCGGGGCGTGGTCTCGACCTGCTGCTACATCGCGCGGATGTACGGGGTGCATTCGGCCATGCCGATGTTCAAGGCGCTGAAGGCCTGTCCCGAGGCCGTGGTGCTGAAGCCCGACTTCCGCAAATACGTGCCCGAGAGCGAACGCATCTTCGGCCTGGTCCGCGAGCTGACGCCCCTGGTCCAGACCCTGTCGCTGGACGAGGCGTGGATCGATCTGGCGGGAACGGAACGGCTGAACGGCGGGCCGCCCGCCTTCCAGTTGGTCCGCCTGCAGAAGCGGATCGAGGACGAGATCGGCCTCAGCGTCTCCATCGGCCTGGCCCCCAACCGCTTCCTGGCGAAGATGGCGTCGGAGATGGACAAGCCGCGCGGCTTCTCGGTCATCGGGGCGGAGTCCAAGGCCCTGCTGGCCCCCAAGTCGGTGCGCATCCTGCCGGGCGTCGGCCCGGTGTTCGGCAAGACCCTGCAGAGCGACGGCTACGCCACCGTCGGCGACCTGGCCGCCGCCGAGGTGCGAGACCTGGTCAAGCGCTACGGCGAGACCGGCCTGCGCCTTCACGACCTGGCCCACGGCCGCGACGCCCGCGCCGTCCGGCCCGAGCATGACCGCAAGGGGATGAGCGCCGAGACCACCTTCAACGACGACCTGACCTCGGCCCAGGACCTGGAGAGCGAACTCTGGCCCCTGTGTGAAAAGCTGGCCTCCAAGGCGCGCCGCGACGGCGTGGCCAGCCGGGTCATCGTGCTGAAGCTGCGCCGGACCGACTTCAAGATCGTGACGCGGCGGATCAGCCTGCCCGAGCCGGTGCAGACGGCCCGCGCCCTGTTCGCCGCCGGGCGCGACCTGCTGACGCCCGAGCTGGGCTTGCCCTACCGCCTGATCGGCATCGGCATGGGCGAGGTGGTCGACGCCGTCGACGCCCCCGCCGCCCTGTTCGAGAGCACCGAGGCCCGGACGCTGAAGACCGAAAAGGCCATCGACGCGTTGCGGGACAAGTTCGGGAAGAGCGCCGTTGTGGCCGGACGGGCGTTGAAGGGCTGAGCTGGGTTCTCCCTCCCCTCCTGGGGAGGGTGGACCGCGAAGCGGGACGGGTGGGGCGCCGAGTTCTCGGACACGAACCCCGCCCTGTCGTCGCTGACGCGCCGACATCCCTCCCAACAAGGGGGAGGGAGAAGGTGATGACGCCTCCTTCCGCACAGGCTAAACCGCCCCCAAATCCCTTCTGGAGCTTCCCATGACCGTCGCCGCCCGTCTCGCCGAACTCGGCATCAACCTGCCGGAACCCGCCAAGGCGGTCGCCAACTATGTGCCCTACGTCCAGACCGGCAACCTGCTCCACATCTCGGGCCAGCTGTCGAACGACGCCGCGGGCGGGCTGAAGGGCACCGTCGGCGCCGACGTGTCGCAGGACGACGCGGTCAAGGGCGCGCGCATGTGCGGCGTCAACCTGCTGGCCCAGATCTCGGCCGCGCTGGACGGCGATCTGGAGCGCGTCGTGCGCGTGGTGAAGCTGGGCGGTTTCGTCCAGGTCGCCGGCGATTTCGAAGCCATCCCGGCCGTCATCAACGGCTGCTCGGACCTGATGGTCGAGGTGTTCGGCGACAAGGGCCGCCACGCCCGTTCGGCCGTCGGCGTCTACAAGCTGCCCCTCGGCTTCGCGGTTGAAGTCGACGCCATCGTGGAAGTCCGCTGATCTCAAAAACGGCCCTCATGCTCCGCTCATCCCGGCGAAAGCCGGGACCCAGTCCTGTCCAGCCTGACGCAGGCGTTTCAGGACGGGCGATGATGCGCACCCGGCAAAAGCTGGTCACCCAAAGCACTGGGTCCCGGCTTTCGCCGGGATGAGCGGAATGGGGTACCAGATCAGGGTCCACAATGCCGTCGCCGAGATCGGCCGGGAGGCGTGGGACGCCTGCGCGGGCCCGTCCGGCGATCCGTTCGTCAGCTTTGACTTCCTGGACGCCTGCGAGGCCTCCGGCAGCGCGGTTCCGCGCGAGGGCTGGGCCGGGCGTCACCTGTCGCTGGAGGACGAGGACGGCCGCGTGATCGGCGTCATGCCCCTCTGGCTCAAGGGCCACAGCCAGGGCGAATACGTCTTCGACCACAGCTGGGCCGACGCCTATGAGCGGGCCGGCGGCCGCTACTATCCCAAGCTGCTGGGCGCCGTGCCCTTCACCCCGGTGACCGGGCCGCGCTTCCTGGCCCATCCCGACGCCGACGCCGCTACGGTGCGCGAGGCCCTGATCCAGGGCGCGCTG
>NZ_JAHFPF010000169.1 GCF_023259385.1 Brevundimonas sp.
CAGACCCGGAAAACCGCGCCAAAGTTGGGCGGGAAGGTTAACCAAAGCTTGCCGGAGCCGTAATCACCCCTCCTTGGCCGTCCCCTCGACCAGCGGCACGAACCGCACTTCGGTCAGGCTTTCGCGACGGAAGCTGCCGTCGGGCTGGCCGACGTAGCGGTGCAGCATCTGCACCGAACTGCGGCCCACGGGGCAGACCAGGATGCCGCCGGGCTTCAGCTGCTTCAGCAGTTCGGTCGGCTCGCCGGGGGCCGCGGCCGTGACCATGATCCGGTCGAAGGGCGCCTGTTCGGGCCAGCCCAGGCCGCCGTCGCCGTGGCGGGTGATGACGTTGTCGATGTCCAGCGTCCGCAGCCGCGCCTCGGCCTCGGTCAGCAGGCTGCGATAGCGCTCGACCGAATAGACGTAGCGCGCCAGCCGGCTCAGCACCGCGGCCTGATAGCCGCTGCCGGTGCCGATCTCCAGCACCCGGTGCCGCAGCTGCACGTCCAGCGCCTGGGTCATCAGACCGACGATGAAGGGCTGGCTGATGGTCTGGGCGCAGTCGATCGGCAGGGCCTGGTCCTCCCAGGCCTGGTCGAGGAACTTCTCGTGCACGAAGACGGCCCGGTCGATGGATTCCATCGCCTGCAGGACGCGCGGCTCCGTCACCCCCTGCTGCCGCAGACCGAGGATCAGGCGTCCGGCGCGGTCGTCCTTCAGGTTCATTCGGCCGCCACGACCGTCTTGGGCGGAACCCCGCCCAGTACGCCCTTCAGGTCGTGCAGGCTGGCCATGTGGGTCAGGTCGATGTGCAGGGGGGTGACCGAGATCTTGCCGTCGTCCATCGCCTTCAGATCGGTGCCGTCCGGATGGTCGTGCTTCGTGCCCCGGAAGCTCATCCAGTAGTAGTCGCGGCCGCGCAGGTCGGTGCGGCGCACCGCATGCATCTCGCCGATGTCGCGGAAGCCCTGGCGGGTGACCTCGATCTCGGCCACGGCCTCGGGCGCGCGGGCCGGGAAGTTGAGGTTCATCACCACCCCGGCCTGCCACGGCTGGGCCAGCAGGCGGCTGATGATGGCGGGGGCGTAGGCCTCGGCCGTCTCCCAGTGGGCGGTGACCTCGTCGTGGAAGCGCTCCAGCGACTGGGACAGGGCGATGGAGCGGATGCCGAAGGCCATGCCCTGCAGCGCCCCGGCGACCGTGCCCGAATAGGAGCAGTCCTCGCCGACGTTGTGGCCGCGGTTGACGCCCGACAGCACCAGGTCCGGCTTCTGCGGCATCAGGTCGTTGACCGCCAAGACGACGCAGTCTGTCGGGGTCCCCGTCACGGCGAAGCGCTGCGGGCCCAGCCGGTTGACCCGCAGCGGCTCGGTCAGGGTGATGCCCCGCCCCTTGCCCGACTGCTCGACGGCGGGCGCGCACACCCAGATGTCATCGGACAGGGTCCGCGCGATCCGTTCCAGGCATTCGAGGCCCTCGGCCTCGATTCCGTCGTCGTTGGTCAGCAGGATTCTCATGATCGGTCTGACCTAATGCGAAGACCCGACCGGCGCACTCGAAAAATCCGGCGGGGTCCCGCTACTGGATGACTTCCACGCGGTCGGCCTGGATGACCGTGTCGCGGCGGCAGTTGTTGACGAGGCGCGAACCCTGCCACTGCATCGTCTGGGCGCCGTCGCGGGCGGCCCAGGCGGCGGTGCGGCCGAACAGCCGGACCTTGGCCCCGTTCAGGTCGGCGGCCGCGCGCTGGGCGTTGCGCGGCAGGACGGCGCTGACGCAGTCGGTCGGGAAGCCCTGGGTCAGGTCGCGCTCGCGGGCGTAGAGGCGGATCTCGCCGTCGGCGACGCGGGCCCAGCCCTCGAACTGGGTGGCCGAGGCGTCGAAGCCGGCGGGCGGCGGGGTGACGCCGCCAGGCGTCGAGGCGCAGGCGCCCAGGACCAGAATCAGGGCGGCGGGGGCCAGGAGGGAGAGGGTTCGCATCGGTTCGTTCCTGTGGCGCGTCTCCGGGGGGCGGAGACCGGACAATGGACCGGAGCCGCGCGACGTCCTGATGACGCCGCCGCTCCGCTCCCTGCGCAATGCCTGACGCCGCCGGGGGCTCCCCGCCTTACCAGAGCGTCCGGGTGTTCAGGCCCCGCCGACCTGCGTCAGCCCGCCCATGTAGGGGACCAGCACGTCGGGGACCCGGATCGAGCCGTCGGCCTGCTGGTAGTTCTCCATGATCGCCACCAGGGTGCGGCCGACCGCCAGGCCCGAGCCGTTCAGGGTGTGGACGAACTCGGTCTTCTTCTCGCCGTCGCGCTTGAAGCGGGCGTCCATGCGCCGGGCCTGGAAGTCGCCGCAGTTCGAGCAGGAGCTGATCTCGCGATAGGTGTCCTGCGACGGCAGCCAGACCTCCAGGTCGTAGGTCTTGCGGGCCGAGAAGCCCATGTCGCCCTTGCACAGCAGCATCTTGCGGTACGGCAGCTCCAGCGCCTGCAGGATCGCCTCGGCGCAGCCCACCATCCGCTCATGCTCGGCGTCGGAGTCCTCGGGCCGGGTGATCGAGACCAGCTCGACCTTGTGGAACTGGTGCTGGCGGATCAGGCCGCGCGTGTCGCGTCCAGCCGAGCCCGCCTCGGCCCGGAAACAGGGCGTCAGGGCGGTCATGCGGATCGGCGTCGCCAGCTCGGCCTCGGGCAGGATCTGCTCGCGGACGAGGTTGGTCAGGGAGACTTCGGCGGTGGGGATGAGCCAGCGGCGCTCGCTGGCATATCGGCCAACCGCCATCTCGAACTCAAGCGCGCTCGGAGCCAACGGGTACTCGGTACCTTGGAGCGGATACGGATGCTCGCGAAGGAGACGATGAACTTCGTGCCAATCAGTTCCAATCCGGAAGAGATCGTCTTGGAACTTCGGCAACTGCCCTGTTCCGAACATCGCCTCGTCGCGAACGAGGTACGGCGGGTTCACCTCCAGATAGCCGTGCTTGTCCGTTTGGAAGTCGAGCATGAACTGGCCGACGGCCCGTTCCAGCCGCGCCATCTGGCCCTTCAGCACGGCGAAGCGCGAGCCGCTCATCCTGGCGGCGGCCTCGAAGTCCAGCAGGCCCAGGGCCTCGCCGAGATCGGCGTGATCCTTGGCCGGGCCTCCGGCGCGGGGCGTACCCCAGCGGCTGACCTCGACGTTGCCGGCCTCGTCCTCGCCCTCCGGCACATCGTCGGCGGCCAGGTTCTTCAGGCCCGCCAGCAGGTCGCGCAGCTCCTTGCCGACGCTGGCCTCGACCTCTTCGGCGGCGGCGATGTCAGCCTTCAGGGCCTCGACCTCGGCCTTTAGCCGGTCGGCCTCGGCCATGTCCTTCCTGGCCATGGCGGCGCCGATCAGCTTGGACGCGGCGTTGCGCTTGGTCAGCCCCTCCTGCGCCGTCGTCTGGGCGGCGCGCAGCTCGCCGTCGAGGCGCAGCAGGTCGGCCACCAGCCCGTCGGCCTCCTCGACCCCGCGCGACGACCAGCCGCTCACGAAGGCGGCGGGATTGTCACGGATGGCGCGGATGTCGTGCATGGCTCTGAACTCTAGGGAGGAAGAGCGATGCTCTAGCGGGCGGCGGGGATTCCGCCAACTCCCCGACGCAGGGCGTGCGAAAGGCGCGCATCGTTTGATGCGCGGGGCCGGAATGACGATGGCGATCACTATGACGGTTCAAACGCCGCTTCATCGTCGCCTTCGCCCCTCGCGGAAGGTCCGACGGCGGTCAGGATGGGGCGCGGAGGCCGGAGCGAGCGTCTCCCGAATTTTTTCCGGCGCATCGGAAAAAAGCGGGTGCGAAGAGGGCGGATCGTCGTGCACCCGTCCGGCCTCGATGCGGGCGGCGAAGCGCAGGGCGCGCAGGGCTTTCCTGACGACGCGGCCCCAGTCACGGGCGGCGCGGGCGCGGCGCTGACGGCGGGCGGCGGCCGCCTGGGCCACGGCGAAGCGATGGATCGCCCGCATGTCCGGAGGGCGGTCTTTCGGGATGAGCAGGTCGCGAGCCATGGCCGGAAGGATGGCACGGCGGTGCGTCAGGATTGGACGTAGGGACAAGAGCTCACCTCTCCATCGCCCGTTTCAAGGCGATGGGGAGGACAGATCGCGCAGCCTAGATCAGCCCTGACAGCGGCGAGCTCGGGCTCGCATACATCCGGCGCGGCATGCGCCCGGCCAGATACCCCTGCCGCCCGGCGATCACGGCGTGCTTCATCGCCGACGCCATCAGGATCGGATCGCCGGCGCCGGCGATGGCGGTGTTCATCAGCACGGCGTCGCAGCCCAGCTCCATGGCCAGGACGGCGTCGGACGGCGTGCCCACGCCCGCATCGACCAGGACCGGGACCTTGGCCTGCTCGACGATCAGGCGGACGTTGACCCGGTTCTGGATGCCCAGGCCCGAGCCGATCGGGGCGGCGGCGGGCATGATGGCGGCGGCCCCCGCCTCCTCCAGCCGCCGGGCCATGACCACGTCGTCGGTGCAGTAGACCATGACCTGGAAGCCGTCCTTCACCAGCAGGTCCAGCGCCCGCAGGGTCTCGATCATGTCCGGATACAGGTGGGCGGTGTCGCTCAGCACCTCCAGCTTGACCAGGTCCCAGCCCCCGGCCTCGCGCGCCAGCCGCAGGGTCCGCACCGCGTCCTCGCCGGTGAAGCAGCCGGCGGTGTTGGGCAGGAAGGTGAAGCGGTCGGGCTTCACATAGTCGACCAGCATCGGCTGGTTCGGATCGGTCAGGTTCACCCGGCGCACGGCCACGGTGACGATCTCGGCGCCCGCAGCCTCGGCGGCGGCGGCGTTCTCCTGACAGGTCTTGTACTTGCCGGTGCCGACGATCAGGCGGCTGTTGAAGGTCCGGCCGGCGACGGTCCAGCTGTCGGCTGCTTCGGTGGCGGATGCGGAAACGGGGACATGAGCGTTCATGTCCCCGTCCCTACGCCCTCGGGCGCGTCGTTTGAACCCTTACGCGCCTCGCGGCAGCGCGTAGGCGATCACTTCGTCTGACACCGGGGTCTCCATGAAGTGGTGCCCGCCCGGCGCGATGACCAGGAACTGGCGGCCGCCGACCTCATAGACCATCGGCCCCGCCTGACCGCCGCCCGGCAGCTTGTCGGTCCACAGGGTCTTGCCGGTCTTCAGGTCGATGGCGCGGATCAGGTCGTCCGTCGCCGCCGCCACGAAGATGACGCCGCCCGCCGTGACGACCGCGCCGCCGTTGTTGGGGGTGCCGATCTCGATGGGCAGCATGGACGGGATGCCGAACGGCCCGTTCTTGGTCGCCTGGCCGAGCGGACGGTCCCAGATGGTCCGGCCCGTGCGCAGGTCGATGGCGCGGATGCCGCCATACGGGGGCTCCTTGCACAGCAGGCCGGTGAAGGGCATCCGCCAGCCGGCGTTGACGCTGATCGCATAGGGGGCGCCCGCCTGGGGGTCGCCCGCCCCCTCGGCCCCGCCCTTGCGGGCGTTCGGTTCGCCGCGCGGGACCCAGCCGCGCCGGTCCGCCTCGGCGCGGGGCACCAGCCGGTTGTAGTTGGGCATGTCGTTGTAGTTGGCGACGATGACGCCGCGCGCCGGATCGACGGCGACGCCGCCCCAGTCCGAGCCGCCGTTGTAGCCCGGATACTGGATGTAGCGCCGGTCGGCCGTCGGCGGGGTGTAGAAGCCCTCATAGGCGGCGCTGCGGAACTGGATGCGGCAGATCATCTGGTCGATCGGCGACATGCCCCACATCTGGCGCTCGTTCAGGTCGTGCTCGCGGCGCAGGGTGTGATAGCCGCTGGTCCGCTGGGTCGGGGTCCGCATCTGCGGCTCCACGCCGCCACGGGGCACGGTGATGTTGTTCACCGGCGTGAGCGGCTGGCCGGTGGCCCGGTTCAGCACGTAGATGTCGCCCTGCTTGGACGGCAGCACGACCGCCGGGACCGCGCCCGCCGCCGTGGGGAAGTCCACCAGCGTCGCCTGCGAGCCCAGGTCGTAGTCCCAGACGTCGTGGTGCACGGTCTGGAAATTCCAGCGCGGCTTGCCGGTCGTCACGTCCAGCGCGACCAGCGAGGTGGCGTAGTCCAGCTGCGGTCCGGTGCGGTCGGCGCTGACATAGTCGGCGGCGGTCGAGCCCAGCGGCAGATAGACCAGCCCCAGCCGCTCGTCGCCCGAGGCCGTGGTCCACATGTTCGGCGTGCCCAGGGTGTAGATCTGGCCTTCCGGCGGGGTGGTGGCGATGTCCGGTCGCATCATGTCCCAGGCCCAGCGCAGCTGGCCGGTGACGGCGTCGAAGCCCTTGATCACGCCCGACGGCGCTTGGCGGTACTGGCCGTCCAGGATCTGGTGCCCGGTCACGACGACGCCGCGCACGATGGTCGGGGCCGAGGTGATCGAGACCATGCCCGGGATCAGCTTGCCCATGTGCTCGGACGTATCGACCTGGCCGTTCCGGCCGAAGCCGGCGCAGCGTTGGCCGGTGCGGGCGTCCACGGCGATCAGGCGGGCGTCCAGCGTGCCCCAGATGATCCGCGTCGCGCAGGGATCGGCCGGGGCCGCGTTCGGCACGACGTAGTAGCTCACGCCCCGGCAGGCCGCCGTATAAGGGATGTTGTCGTCGCTGACCTGCGGGTCGTGCTTCCAGATGTTGCGTCCGGTCGCGGCGTCCACGGCCAGCACCATGTTCTTGCCGGTGCAGATGTAGAGGGTGTTCCCGACCTTCAGCGGCGTGTTCTCGGAGGCGTATTTGTTCTGCGCGCCGGGCCGGTCGCCGGGCAGGTCGCCGGTGTGCAGGCTCCACACCCGCTCCAGCCGCCCGACGTTCTCGGGCGTGATCTGGGTGAGGGGCGAATAGCGCTGGGCGTGGTAGCTGCCGCCGAAGGCCGGCCAGTCGGCGCCCACCGGGATGGCGTCCGGATCGCTGGAGGCGACGGCCCGCGCGGCGGGAAGCTCGGACTGCACATTGATCCTGGCCGCATTGGCCGAGGCGACGCCGCCGATCATCAGCAGGGCCACCAGGCCGACCGCGCCGCCGGCGGCCCAGACCTTGCCCCGTCCGGGCCACAGGGCCGGAAGCGCCGTCAGCACGAGGGCCAGCAGCACGGCGGGGGCGATCACCCGCGGCACCAGGCCCCAGCCGTCGATCCCGACCTCCCACAGCGCCCAGAGCACCGTCAGAACGAAGACGCCGATATAGATGAAGGCGCCCAGCCTGCTCCGCCGGATCAGCAGGACCCCGCTGGCCAGCAGTCCCAGTCCCGCGAGCAGGTAGTACCAGGAGCCGCCCAGTCCGATCAGCCAGCCCCCGCCGATGGTCAGGGTCAGGCCGATGAGGGCGAAAATGACCCCGAGGGCCGTGATCAGGCCCCCGGCGAGGCCTCCCGGTTTGCGCTCGACGGACATGAAAACACTCCAGCGTGGCAAGGGATTCGGGAGCGCAACACCTCGCCCGTCGTACGGTTCCGGACAAAACCGTGCGCGCCGGATGGACGCCGATCACATTCCGTCGCACGCATCAGGTCCCGGCGCCTTTCGTCAGTTTTCATCGCGCCGCCGGCATGTGTGACTGGGCTCACGTGTTGTTCAGTGAAGGAGTGTCGTCATGCGCATCAGGTCCATCGTCGCGAGGAGCGCCGTCGCGATCCTGCTGGCGTCCACGGCGATCACCGTCATCGGCTGCAGCACCGCCGGCGGGCCGGCCATGGCCCCGCCCCCCGCCGTGGCGCCGCCTCCTCCGCCCGCGCCGTCACGCCCCGCCGTGGTCGGCGAGGAGGCGACCTCGGTCGACGACGTCGTGGTGACCGGCAGCCGCGTCCGCCGCGAAGGCGAGGCTGGGGTCGGATACGTCGACGACGCCCGGATCGCCGCGCCCACGCCCGTCGCCCTGCCCGACCGCGGCACCCGCCCGGCCCAGCCGCGTCCTCCGCAGGCCGGCCTGCTGACCGCCGGCGACTA
>NZ_JAHFPF010000170.1:0-7464 GCF_023259385.1 Brevundimonas sp.
AGGCGGCGCACGATTCCATCAACTCGACGAAGACAGCTCAGGCTTACTGTTTTGGAGGGTTCTTGAGGGGAGGCGGACCCGAGCCGTCTCGCACGACGTCGCCGGCGGCGAAACTGACTCCCCGCGCCGCGAACGGGCGCTCAAGGATCGGCGCCCGCGGCATGGGCGCGGCGACGGCGGTGCAGCCCATCTTGGCGATACAGTCCGGCGTCATCTCACTGCAGGGGCTCATCGCTCCGCCTGCACTATCGTCCGCCATCACCATCATCTCGGCGCAGTCCATCTCGGTCATGCCGCCCGTAGCCTCGAACACCTGAAACGGCGTGGCGTGCGCGGACGACTGGCCGACGAAACCGGCCACCGCCAAAGCGAACAGAAGGGTGCGGACGACATTCCACATGACGGTTTGAGGATAGGCTCTCCGAGTGGCGCTAAGTCAATAGTCGTTCCGGCAGTCGATCCGGTTACCGCCGCGCTTGCGGATGTCGACTCGCGGCGTCCGTACGCCTGGCGAGGGATTGCGCACCAGCGCCCGTATACTTCATTGAACCCTTCGATTTCGGAGTATCCAGAATGACCCCTCGCAAGACCCTCTCGCTCGTCGGCGCCGCCGGCGCCCTGTTGCTGGTCGCCACCCAGGCCGACGCCCACGCCCGCGTCGTCGCCTCCACCCCCGCGGCCAGCGCGACCGTGGCCTCTCCGCGGGCGATCACGGTGACCTTCAGCGAACGCGTGGCGCCGGCCTTCTCGGGCCTGGAGGTCGTCAACGCCGCAGGCGCGACATCCGCCGTGGCCACCACCGTGTCGGAGGACGGCAAGACCATTTCGGGCCGGCCCGCCCGTCCCCTCGTCGCCGGGGCCTACACCGTCAACTGGCATGCGGCCTCGGCGGACGGTCACCGGATGACCGGCAGCATCGCCTTCACCGTGCGCTGAGCCGTCGTGCTCGACGTCCTGGTCATCCTGCTCCGGCTCGCGCAATACGGCGGCGCGGTCGTCCTTCTCGGGACGCCGCTGTTCCTCCTCTATGGGCTGCGCGGGTCGGACGGGCTGGCCCTCGCCTGGCCCAGACCCCTTCTGATCGCCGCCGCGGCCGTCGTCGCCCTCGGGTCGGCGGCCGCGCTCGCCGCCCAGACCGCGGTGATGGCGGGCTCGATCACGGAGGGGCTCAAGCCCGCCGCCCTGGGCTATATGATCACCGGCACGAGCCTGGGGCCGGCCTTCCTGATCCGCGCCGCCGTCGCCGGACTCGCTCTTCTCCTCCTGGCTCTGGCCAGGCCGTCCAGGCCGGTCTGGCTCCTCGTCGCCCTGGCCGGGCTGATCGTGAGCGCCAGTTTCGCCTGGACCGGTCACGGCGCGGCCACTGAAGGCCCCGGCCGTTATGTCCATCTGACGGCGGCGATTCTTCACAGTTGGGCCGCCGCGGTCTGGCTCGGCGCGCTCGCGGCGCTGCTGATCCTGACGCTGCGCCGCCGACCGGCGACGCCCGACAGCGACCGGGTCCTCCATCGTGCGCTGCACGGCTTTTCCGGCGTGGGCACGGCTTCGGTCGCGGTCCTGGTTCTCAGCGGACTGATCAACAGCTGGTTCCTGGTCGGACCCGACCGTCTCGCCGGCCTGCTCACCACGCCCTACGGCCTGCTGCTGACCGGCAAGCTCGTCGTCTTCGCCCTCATGCTGGTTCTGGCGGTCGCGAACCGCTTTCACCTCACCCCGGATCTCGGCCGCGCCCTCGACGATCCCGAGGATCTCGGCGTCGCGGTCATGCGGCTGAAACGCAGCCTGGTGATGGAAACCCTGCTCGCCCTGGCTCTGCTGGCCCTGGTGGCGATAATGGGAACCTTGGCGCCGGTCTCGGCGATGGACATGGCGATGTAGTCGATAGCGCGCGGCCGGCTCAGCCCGGGCTGGCGCCATGGCGGGGGGTCGGACGGAGCGGCGACGTATTCCGTTGGCGCATGGGCGTCATCCGGATCTTCCCCTCGACCCCGCACACCCGGGCGGTCATCGCCGGTCGGCCAGGGCGCGGTCCTCGACCCGCACCCGCCAGGCGATCAGCAAGGCGTTCAGCGCGCTGAATCCCGCGGCGACGCCGATCTGGCCGAAGGCCAGCGGCAAGACGGCGATCTCCAGGGAGGCGACCCAGTAGTTGGGATGTCGCACGAACCGGTAAGGGCCGGTTCGGATCAGCGGAGCGCCGGGCAGGCTGATGATGCGGGTGGTCCAGAACCGGCCCAAGGCGGCGATGACCCAGACCCGGGCCAGTTGCAGCAGCAGATACAGGTCCAGGAGCCAGAGGTTCGGCGCGGTGGTCCCCGGCGAAGACACCGCGATCGCCACGAGCCAGCCGGCGTGCAGGAGGATGAACAGCGGATAGTGGCCCGCGCCGATCTCCACGCCGCCGGCGGCCCTCAGGCGACGGGTGTTGCGGGCGGCCAGCCACAGTTCGGCGAGCCGCTGGATCGCCACCAGGACGAGGACGACCGCCAGCCAGGTCACGGATGGATCAGCATCAACGCCGTCGTGAAGCCCGGACCGAGGGTGGTCAGCAGCAGGGGACCGGGCTCCCTCGCCTCGAGCGCGGCCTTCAGCACGAACAGGACGGTCGCCGAGCTCATGTTGCCATGGGCGCGCAGAACCTCCCGGGTGTGGACCATCGCGCCGTCGGTCAGGGCGAAACAATCCTCCAGGGCGTCGATGACCTTGGCTCCGCCGGGGTGGCAGACGAAGCCGCCGACATCGGCCGCGGTCAGGCCGTTCACGGCCAGGAAGGCCTCGGCGACGGGCTTGAAGTCGGCCTGGACCAGGCTTGGAATGTCCCGGCTGAACACCACTCTCAACCCGTCGTCGGCCACGTCCCAGCCCATCACGTCCAGGCTGTCGGGCCAGGTATGTTCATGAGACGCGCCGATGACCGGTCCGCCCCCGTCGTCGCGGCATGAAACGACGGCCGCCGCCGCCCCATCCCCGAACAGGGCGGTCGCGACCAGGTTGGACTTGGACCGATCCTGATAGCGAAACGTCAGGGCGCACAGCTCGACCACCAGCAACAGCACCCGGCTTCCCGGCTCCGCGCGGGCCATGTCGGCGGCCCGCGCCAGACCGATGACGCCGCCCGCGCACCCCAGGCCGAAGACCGGCAGGCGGCGCACGTCGGTCCGAAACGGCATCACCTGCATCAAGCGCGCCTCCAGCGACGGCGTGGCGATGCCGGTCGAGCAGACCGTGACGAGGGTATCGATCTGATCGGCGGTCAGGCCGGCGTCGTCCAGGGCCTTGCGGGCCGACTCGGCCATCAGTTCGAGCGCGTATTTCAGGAACAGGTCGTTCCGTTCGGAAAAGCCGTGCGGCTTCAGATACCACTCGATGGGCACGCACGAATGCCGCGTCTCGATCCGGGCGTTGCGATAGATGGGGGCGAGCCGCTCGAAGCCGCCGTGGGTGGTGGCGAACATCTCCGCCCCGTTGGCCGCCACCTCCTCCTGGCGCAGGACGTGCGGCGGCCAGACCGTGGCGAGGCTGACGAGACGCTCTTCAGGGGACCGGGGCCCGTGGTTCCTCTCCGGAGCAAAGCCCGGCGTCGGATCGGTCGCCGGGCTCACGGTTCTCGTCGTCGAGCCGCGCGCGCCGTCTTCAGATCCCGCGCCAGCCGGATCCACAGGAGAATGAACCCCGAAACGACGATGCTCAGCGTCAACGCGGTGGTGATGATGATCAGGGGGTGGTTGAAATCCTCGCCGTCGTTCCAGTCCATGACGTGGAGACGCCAGAAGAAGTCGAAGATCCGCCAGACGCCCGAGCGGCGCGTCACCACCTCGCCGGTGGCCGGCGACAGGTAGAAGGCCGTCTTCTCCCGATCGGCGAAGTCCACCCGCCACAGCGGCCCGGTCCGCCCGGTCTCCTCGGGCGCCGTGGCCAGAAGCACAGCTCCCGTAACCCCAGCCTCGCCCTTGTAGGCGCGCCTGGCGAAGGTCGAGACCTCGCCGGCCGACATGGGCCCGAACGGCCGGCCGGTCACGGCGGACACGATGACCGGCTCGCCCTTCGCCGGCGTCAGGGTCCAGGCCGGGCCCCGCGGCGTCGTCTGAAGCTCCGCCTGGACGGGGGCGACGCCCGCGCGGCGGGCGACCTCGCCCAGCGCCGGAAGCTCGCCGAGCTCCAGCGGAACGGGCGTGAGTTCGACCGCGCGATGCTCGCCGCGCACCGTTTCGATCGGAATGGCCGTCATGACCAGACCGCCGCCCACCCAGAACAGGACCTGAAGCCCGACGACGAGCGCGATCCACTTGTGAAGCTGGGTGGAAAGCTTGAGAACCTTCACGACGCCGCCTGGCCATGACGCGCGAAGACGCGCGTGCCGCCGCCCTTCAGGACCAGCAGGGTGTCATAGGGCTCCCTCTGGCCGTCGGGCGTCTCCATTCCGGGAGATCCCAGCGGCATCGCCGGCACCGCGAGACCCACGGCTTCGGGACGCTCGGCCAGGAGCTTTCGCACGTCCTCGGCGGGCACGTGCCCTTCCAGCACATAGCCGCCGATCAGGGCCGTATGGCAGGAGGCCAGATCCTCGGAGATCCCCCGGCTGCTGCGCAAGCTCCGCAGATCGGGCAGTTCGTTGACACGGGCCTTAAAACCGGCCGCGCGCATGTGATCGACCCATGCCGTGCAGCAGGCGCAGACCGGCGTCTTGTAGACGGCGAGTTCCGTCGTCGAACGGCCAGGCGCGCAGGCTGCGACGGCCGTCGCGCCGACGCCGGCGACCAGCAGCGTCCGGCGTGAAAGCGGGTTGAGCATCGATCTCATGGTCCTGTGATGGTCGGGGGATGTCCGCGCCGCGTTCAGGACGCAGGACGGAAGGGCCTTGCCGAGGAGTGATAGACGTCGAACCGCCACTCGTCACCCCGCTTGCGCAGGACGCTGGTGGCCGCGCCGCGGCGCTCTATGGGGGCCCGGGCGCCGTCCTTGAAGGTGATGTGATAGGTGTAGGTCTCGCTCACGAAGGCGGTGTCGCCGTCGACCTCGACCTTCATGTCGTGGTTGCGGAAGTCGAAGCCGGCCAGGTCGGCGAACTCGGGCCCGAGATGGTGCTCGAGGTAATAGGCGAACGATCCCTCCACGCCGCCGTTCTCGAAGATTTCCGAGTCGGCCCAGAACAGGGCCGGCGTCTGCGACACGTCCATCCGCTCGATCGCGTCCTTGTAAGCCGTGACGACGGTTCGGACCTGCGCTTCGTCGGCCGTCGTCGTCTGGCCGGGGGCATGAGCCGGGTCGTGGGCGTGCGCGGAGGCCGGGGCCTGGGCCTGGGCCTGGGCCTGGGCGGAGGTGGCGAGGACGGCGAAAGCCAGTCCGGCGAATGCTGAACGAAGCATCATGATGAAGTCTCCTGGTTTGCTGGCAGCGGCGGTAGCGTCCGGTCCGGCGGAGTGGATTGAAAACGATGTGGTTTGGCGACGACCGCCCCCGGGGGACGTCAGAACATGAGATGCCTCATGCCATGGGTCAGCATCCCGCCCAGCAGGCCGTTGACGACCACGGCGACGGCGGTGAGGGTCAACAGGCCGATGTAGATCAGCTCACGCCCGCGTCCCGGTCGGCGGACCCAATGTTCCTTGGCCCACCAGCTCAGCAGGCCCAGCGCGGCGATCGAGGTGCCGAGCCACCGGTGGTAAGCGTGGGTCACGTCGTCCTTCCCGGGGAGCCCCATGGCGAACCACCCCAGCGCCACCGCGGCGACCGCGGAGATCGCCGCCAGGGCGATGATCACGCGCGTGCCCTGCGTCAGAACCGGCCGGCGCAGCGTCAGCGCGGCGATCTCGAGGAGCGCCGCGACGAGGAACAGCGCGATGGGGAAATGGACGGCGGCCGGATGCATGGCTCCGAGCCAGCGATACAGGCGCTGGGGCATCGGCCTGGGACCCTCGTCCGCCGTCATGGCGCCGTGGTCCATGTTTTGGGCCATGCCGGGCATGGCCATCATGCCCCCTTCCGGAACGGCGCCCGCCGGCGCGGCGGCCTGGGCGCGCGCCGCGGCCTGCTTGTCATGGTCCTCGTGGGCGATCGCCGGCGCGCTGACCGACAGGGCCAACACCAGGGCGAGACCCGACAGGAATCTGCGCAACGCCATGGCTCTCTCCAATCCTGTCCCTTCTGCTATCTACGCATCGCAATGCCCGTCCCCTCGCCCGAGGGATTCGGCGCGTTTCAGCGTAATAGGGATTAGGGGCGCAAGGAGAGTGTTCGATGACGCGCAATCTGGATGACCTTTTGGCCGGATCGGCGACGATGCCCTTCGGGCGGTCGCTCGACGGGCTCGAGCCGCTTGTCTGGAGCCGGGTCGAAGCGCTTCGCGGCGAACGACTGGCCTCGCAGCTGCGTCTCGGCGCCGTCGCCATGGCCCTGGCCACTGGCTTGACCGCCGGTGGCGTCGGCGCAGTCGCCGCCCCCAGACCGCCGGGGGAGATGGCCATCTTCACGGTCGACGCGGGTCTGTCGCCTCTGGTGAGACTGGAAACCGGCCGATGATGCGCGGCTGGCGGGCCATCGCCCTGACGGCCTTCCTGGCGGCGGTCGCCAGCGGCGCGGGCACCTGGATCAGCGCCAGCTGGGTGCTGAGCCGGCGCGAGCCGCCATCCCTGCACGACATCGTGCATCATGATCTCAAGTTGTCGCCCGACCAGCTGACCCGCATCGACGCGGTCGAGGCCCGTTTCGCCGTGCGCCGGCCCGCGCTCGAAGCGGACGTCCGCGCGGCCAACGTGGAACTGGCGCGCGCGATCGAACAGAGCGACGGCGACGGCCCCCAGGTGCAGGCGGCGGTGGACCATTTCCACGTCGCCATGGGCGCCTTGCAGAAGGAGACGATCGCCCACGTCTTCGAGATGCGGTCCGTGCTGACGCCGGCCCAGGCGGAGGTGTTCGACGACCGCATCGTCGCCGCCCTCGCACCCGCCGAAGGCTGACGATCCGGGTGGAGAGTCCAGCGGACCTGTCAGCCCGCGCCGCCGGCGGCGACCGGGCGGCCTTCAGCGAGTTGATGCGGCAGACCAAGACGGGCCTGTTCCGCTTTGTCCGGCGCTATGTCGGCGACGAGCAGGACGCATGGGACCTGTTGCAGGACACCTATGCGGCGGCCTGGATCAGCATCCGACGCTACGATCCGACACGGCCCTTCGAGGCCTGGATCCGCACCATAGCGCTCAACAAATGCCGGGACTGGAGCCGCCGCCGCTTCGTTCGGCGGCTCATCCGGGGCGGCGTCGACCTGTCGTCGCCGGAAGCCATGTCCGTGCCGGACGGGACCGAGGCCGCGGATGACCGGATGGAGGCCGGCGCCCGGCTCGCGCGTTTGAACGAGGCCATGAGCCGTCTGCCGCCTCACCTCAAGGCTCCGCTTATGCTGACGGCGATCGAGGGGCGCAGTCAGGCGGAGACGGCCGGGATGCTCGGAGTCTCCATCAAGACGGTGGA